>NZ_CACTIU010000001.1:0-38833 GCF_902713635.1 Wolbachia endosymbiont of Cardiocondyla obscurior
CTAACCGATACAACCACTTTCAGCAACTTAAAATAACAAGCGTGAGAACAAGTTTTTTTGGGATCAGTTGGTCTACCGCTTGTTCTGTGTAAACTTTTCTTTATAGTGATTTTATTATAACGTAAAACCAGCTACGTTAGCCTACTTTTGCCACATTTACATATGAACTAATTCGCTTAGCTTTGTTGCAACAATTTTATGCTTTTATTTTCACAACGCCGCTTTTATTTAAATTGTTCTCACAAAGGTAGGTACTTTTTTGCGGTTTTGGGGAAAGTAAATAATTAGATTTTTTGTGATGCTAATTGACTTACATTTTTATTGAAAATATTTTTAAAAAAGTGGTTGACTTATAGTTTAGCTAACAGTATATTCATTACGTAGTGTTTATACGTTACATAGTGGCAATGGGGGGTAAAATGACTTTTGATTCATGTATCAAGGGTGATACTTTAGTATTAGATTATTTAAAAGATACGAGCGGAGCGGTGACCTTCTTATCACGTAAGCCATACATTAAAAAGCTTTCTTTAAGGTTTTGCAGTATAGGTACGAAAGGTGTAGAGGCCTTGGCTGGTGTTAATCTTACAAATCTTACTTCACTTGACTTAGGTTGTAACAATATTTGGTGACCAAGGTGTAGAGGCCTTAGCTAGCCTTTATCTTCCAAATCTTACTTCACTTGATTTACATGATAACAAAATTGGTGACCAAGGTGTAAGAGTATTAATTGAAGCATTACGTAATGGCAAGTTTCCAAAGCTTACTAGTGTTGATGGTATTAGTTCTCCCCTAAAAAAAGATTTAGATGTTTTGCTTAGACGTAACGCTGAGAGTGCTGAACAATCTGTAATCGGTAATGGCGATTCAGAACAGAAGTGGGATAATCCAAAGCAAGACTTGAATGTAAAAGTTAAGGAACCTGAGGAAATAAAAGCTCAGCTAAAACGAGAGCAGGAGAGTGCAAAGCAAAAGTTGGTTGAAAAAACTAAATTAGAAGAAGATCCAAAACAAACAGAACAGAATGCTAGCACACTAAATTATAAAGCAGGTAAACTGATTGAACAACGGAGTCAACTAAAAAAGCAGATGGATGATGCAAAACAGGAAAGTCAAATCCAAAGTCTGCAGGAACAACTTGAAAGCAAAAATAAAGAGCTAAATGGTAAAAACGAAAAATTCTTGGGAGCAAGTACTCATAGTAAAAGGCAAGGTAATTACGCCTCTGTTTCTTTTGTGTTATCTGGAGCATTTGCTGTTGGTGCAAGTTTAACAATACCTTATTTAGCGATATGTATTACATTTGCTGTAGCTGCATCGATTTTTCTTGCAGTAGGATGTTACTGTTCGTATAAGGCAAATACAGCATTGAGCAATGTTGAAGTTGATCAAACAAACGGTATCAATCTTGCAGATGCTTAAAAATAGTTTTTAAGGTTTTAAATTGTACCCGTTCTCCTAGTACTTTTTCGGTTGGTTTGTGAGGTAGCACAATGAAAAATATATTTATCAAAGCTAATGCACCTTTTCTCATAGGTAGTGCTCTTGCTTCTCTTATATTGCTTACATCTGGAGTTTTTACTGTAGCTCCTTATGTTGCATTTTTAGCTCCAATCGCAGCTTTAGGTATAGCTCTTCCCGTTATTTTGACTTTATTTGTACTTTCTGCGGTAGTAATTGCACTTTCATACAAAATAATTAGTCAGAATAAAAAGTTTGATGTCAAAGAAATAGAACTTAATGAAAAAAATAGACTAGCTAAAGAGCAAGAGAACACAATAAAAAACTTGGAAACTAAAATCAAAGAGCTAGATGAGGCAAAGCAAAAATTAGGAGATGAAAAAAATAAGCTAACTCAGAATATAAAAGAATTAGAGAGTGAAAAAGTTAAATCAGCTCTGGAAAATAAGAACAAAATAGAAGGGTTAGAAACTAAAGTTAAAGAGCTAGATGAGGCAAAGCAAAAATTAGAGGTTCAATTATCTGCAAAAGATTTAGAGCTAACTAATATAAAACAAGAATTAGAAAACTTGAAAAATGAACAAGCTCAAAAAAATGATAGTGGTTACGAATATTTAGAATTACATAAAGAGAATCAGGAAAGGCAAACAGAGGCTACACGAGAAGGTCAAAACCAAAAACGGAAGCTGATTAGCCCAGACTTGGGCATTAGCTCGATGTTTTCAGAAGATGATTCATTGTCTTCAGAAGATGATTCATTGTTCGAAGAGGATACCACTGGATTTATGCTGCTACCGCAAAACATTGTGCCCTGTGCAGGAGCTCGAAAATTTGCAGAAAGTTGTCGAGAGAAGTTAGGTGCTCAACCTGCTAGTGATCCAAATATGCAGCCAACGTTTCGTAGTAGGTCTTCAAGTCCTAGTGGCAGCAATGATAGTGGTCAGTCTGATCCAAGTAGTAAGTTAGGTGGAGTACGGATATCGCGTAGCCAGTCACTGAACTCTTTACATTCTGATGATGGTGATATTAAAATAGACAGCAGTTCACAATATTGTTAACCTGGCAGGCTTTTTTGCATAGCAAGTTAAGCGGAGATGGCACAAGTGTGAAAGGAGGTAATATTAGGTTAATGATTTAAGAATCTTTCTAAAGAAATTCTCTTTTTTAAAAAATTTACTTGATGATTATGACCATTTTTTTTGGTTTATATTGGATTCAAAGAAGACTCAACAATTGGCTGTTCTATATCTTCTAACTTCTTCAATCCTTGTATTCGGCTTTAGCACGCTATACAACGCATAACTCACACAAGCTAATCCAACAATTCCCACAACCGCTGCTACCACAGGCATTTTCATGATATACAATGCAACACCGCTTGCCAATAATATTGCACCAACAACACCAGCCAGGATTGCTTGTCTTTGTTGTGTTAACGGTTTGTTTTTTTCGTCTGTAGCATCAAAACATGGTTCAGTGGGAGATGGGCTGTCAGGAGTGTTTGGTTCTTGCTCATTAGTTTCTCTATCAAAACACAGTTCGGAGGTTGGCTCTACAGTAGTTTCTATTTGCGCTTTTTCGCTACTTTCACATATAGGTTGAAGATCTTCACTATTTATATTATATAATTTAGTGTCAGTTTCTGTAGCTTTATCAACTGTATTGGTTTGCTTTTTTATTTCAACTTTAACTTCCTCAACATCTGCCGGCATCTCCATATCAGCTCCTTTTGCGGTAGTGGTACCTTTTTTATTTCTAAGCTTTTCAGCAATATCTTTCCATATTTTTTTCGGTGTTCTCATAATGTTTTTCTCCTATTTCTTTTGTAAATTAAGATGCTATTCCGTAAAATTTCTCCCACTGCTCACTCCACAGCATCGGTATTTCCCTTAAATCAACTAACCGCAAATTACTTGGTTGTTTTCCATTTACTATGTCTTCTTTAATCTTTGGAGCTAAATAATTTAACCTTAAAATTTGTTGTATACGTCTTGTACCTATATTAATTTTGATACTCAGTTCCTTCACACTTGCATATTTTCCTTCTTCTAGCTGCCGTTTCCATAGGTGAGCTCTCACCACTGCTTTCAGTAGCGCATTGTTTGTTTTTCCTTCTGGTTCTACTACTGTGCATTTGTTTCCTTTCTTCTTCAAATTCATTGCTATAAATGTCTCCTCTGATTCAGAACATACTTCTACTCCTTCCTCTCTTACCCACACTACCTTTATTAATTTTTTCACTGCTTCTTTCTGTTCTCTGAAACTTAAATTTTCCCATTTTTCTTTTTTTGCCCCTTTTTCCCAATTTTCATATAAGCGTTCAGCTCTCTTCATTACTTCTTTTTCCACTTCTCCTGCTACTACGGTTCGATTTATTGATCCACAATCTTTTCCTCTTAAATGGTTATTGCATATATAATATCGATACCTTTTATTTTCTTTTTTTGAGTATGTCAGCGTCATGTTTACTTTGCAGCATCTGCATCTTATCATCCCCTTTAGTAGCGCCTCTTCATATTTTTTGCCTCGATATGGCTGATTCTTTATTAATTCCTGTGCCTTTTGCCATTTTTCTTCCTCTATTATTGCTTCATGCTTTCCTTTATATTGTTTCTCGTAATGTCTTGTTTTTCCCATATATATAGGATTTGTTATTATTCTCCTTACCGTCGCTTTCTTAAATATCTCTCCTCCATATACTTTTCCCGATTTTGCTTCAAACTTCTTCGTTCGATATCCTTCTCTGTTTAACTCTCTTGCCAATTCTGCCATTGATTTCAGCTCCATATACCTCTCAAATATATGCTTTATTACTTTTGCTTCTTTTTCATTTATTATTAATTCCTTATCTTTTGCATCATAACCAAGTGGTGGATTCCCTCCCATCCATAGACCCTCTTCCTTCGATGTTGCTATTTTATTTTTTACTCTCTCTACTATCATTTCTCTTTCTAGTTGTGCTGCTCCTGATAACACTGTTTGCACAAATTTTCCCATTGGTGTGTTGTTATCAAATATTTGCGTCACTGCTACAAAACTTATCCGGTGCCTTCTAAAAAATGACGTTACTTCTATGCAGTCCTTTGTTTCTCTTGATAACCTATCTAGCGTATACACTACCACACAGTCCACTTCTCCGGCTTTTACATCTTCAAACAATTCCTTTATCGCTGGTCTATTTAAATTACTTCCTGAATAGCCTCCATCATCATACCTTTTGGCTAATGCTACCCACCCTTCTCGGCTTTTTATGTATTTTTCACATGCTACCCTTTGTGCGTCCAAGCTATTAAACTTTTGTTCTAGTCCATCCTCATTTGATTTTCTCGTATATATCGCACACCTTACCTCTTTTAGCATTTTCTCCCCCTCAACTTACCTTTTTATCACGCATCCCAAATAATAAAGGACCGTTGTAGCTCATTCCCATTATTTTTCCGGCTACCGCTGATAATGACGTATAAAACTCTTCTCGGTAGATCAAACCTGTATTTGTTACCATTACAACGTGGACTTCTTCTCCTCTCTCTAATATTAACTCTGTTCCCTCTACTGGCAGTTTATCGCTACTTATCCTTTTTCCCTGTTCTAGCCGATCTGCCAGGTATTCTAGTCTTTTTGCCCCTTTTCTTGATATTTCTCCATACGCTTTCTCCTGCAACCTATACGCCAATCTTGGTATCAAATATTTCTTTGAGTTTCTAGGCGCTTCTTCCCCAAAGACCTTCCTCCATATTTTTCTCAGCTCTTCCAACACTTTTTTCTCTAAATTCAATACTTTCTTTTCTATTTCTTCCATACCTCTCTCCTATCTTCTGAATTTTTAAAAACGCTATAGCACTTTCTCATCCACAAGCTCTTCCTTTGCCGCTATCACACCTGCTGTCGTACTTTCCGATACAACCCTTATTCTTTCTATAAACTCCCTCTGTTTATTTGCCATTTTTACGTTCTCTAACACTTCTTTTATCTCTTTATTATTTCTCGCATAATCCATTGGGGTTTTGCCATATTTATCCTTTTGCTCTACATTTGCTCCCGCTTTTACTAGTTCTTCTACTATTTTTACCTCACTGACCATGCATGCAAGGTGTAACGCGGCAAATTTGCTACTTCGTTCCACTGCGTTTACCTCCACTCCTGCCTTTATCAGCTCTTTTATATTTTCTAGACGTTGTCCCATGACTGCTAAGTGCAGTGGTCTGTATTGTCCTGCATCTGCCACATTTACATCTGCTCCCTTTTTGATTAATAATTTCACTTTTTTTGGATCTGGCATCCCTACTGCATAATGCAATATCGTCCTTCCTTTTGTGTCTTTTTTATTAATATTTTCTATTGGGTTACCTAATACCTCGTTCCATGACTTACTAAATTCTTCTCTTTCTTTTTTACTAAATTTTACCATAACGTTCCTCAGCTATTAATGTAATATAAAGTGGCTCCAATTTGGCTCACTTTAGTGCTTAGCAAACTTTGTTTGTTTACCAGCTACTTTTTCACTTAGGGTTGTTTTAGCATAAAAAGCAAGTTTTTTTTACAAAATATACAAATTTTTTCCACATATTATATTAAGATATAAATCTATATACTTAATCTATTAAATCTACCTCCTGCTGTTGTCAGCTTTTCTCTATCATTTAGCTTCTTTCCACCATTTACCACCTGCTTTTCCGATACCTTACTTATTTTTTCCATTAACTCCCTCTGTTTATTCACTATTTTTCCTCCATTTTTCTTTAACACCTCGCTTATCTCTTCATCACTTGCGTAATACATTGGGCTAAATCCTGATATACTTACCCGGTTTATTTCTGCCCCTGCTTTTATTAACTCTTCTACTATCTTTTTTCCACCTACCATACACGCTAGATGTAGTGCCGTATTTCCATCTTCTTCGGTTGCGTTTATCTCTGCTCTGGCTTCTATTAATTCTTTTACGTTTTCCAGACGCATTCCAAGCGCTGCTGAGTGCAGTGGTGTATAACCTTCGTTATCTCTTGCATCTACATCTGCTCCTTCCCATATCAGCCAGTTTACTTTTTTTTTCGTCGACATTTTTGCTGCTCGGTGCAACATTGTTTCACCGTTTTCATTTTTTCTATTTATATGCTTTTTAGACAATTTGCCTGCAAGCAACTCTTGAAATAATTCATTAAAATCATCCCTTTCTTCTTGACTAATCCACATGATGTACCTCACTATAAAAACATACGCCAATTTGGCTCACTTCAGTGCAAGACCAATTTTTTTTGTTTACTTGCTACTATTTAAGTTATGCGTGTTTTAGTATAAAAAGGCAAGTCTTTTTTCGCGTAGTACACCTTTTTTAACTAAATACTAATATAGTATATGAAGATATAAATATATATGCTTAACGCATTAAACATATTACTTGCGTCTCTTTCCAAGACCTGTTCAAATGTCGATGTTCGTGCCATGTTAGTACACCTGGGTAAAACACTAAAATGTAATTTTCCGGTTCATGTATTGAATCCTTTTGCTCTGAATTTAAATCGCTTTCAAAATGAACATTGTGCTCTGCCACACCAAATCTTATAACTTTTTGGTCGGTAAAATCTTCTACCTTGTAGTGGTGAGTAACGCTAAACCTTTCTAAAACTGGTTTATATTTTAAATTCCACAGTTGTTCAGATAGTTTGCTACTTCCCAATAAAAATTTATCCCCTTCCTCTTCTATACTAGTAACCGGAAAACATGCGTTTATTTCTCCTAAGTTCCAGCTATCTGATAATACTATCTGCGCTTTAGCAAACTTAATTGCCGGTAGTAAGCTCTGTGGTAGCGGATATAGCGCTTTGAAGTTATACCACACATGATTTCTTTCATAAATACCGTTATAGTTCTTAGTATGAGGCTCTGTTTCTCCAAGTATTGCTACATCCAAGCGATATATGTCATTGCTTAAAGCTCGTTCATAATGATCGCGTAGATAGCTTTCTACAATCCTAATAACTGGACCACTAGACCTGAAAAAATTTACTCTCCCAAATGATAACACTGGTCCATCTTTTTCGATCTTTGTACCAGAGTAGTCTGATAATAAGCTGCCAAAAAAGCTTTCATCTAAAATAAATCTTCCAATATTATAGTGGTCATTGAAAAGCCTCATTAGCCTCGATCTTGCTGGCAATGATAGTTTTGCTAGTTCTACTACTGCATCCACGAACGGTACATCTCTTATCCCTACCTGCAACTCAAAAAAGTGTTTACCGGGTGGCTCTTCAATGATCGTAATATCTTCTATATTTGCCCATTTTAATGCTATTTTAAGTGATTCTGGTGTGCCACGCAGTCTTTGAAATTTTATCCCTTCTTTTATCGCCTTTCTTTTGTCTGTTACCCAACGCAGAATTTCCCCCAATCCATATTCTTCTATTATCCACGGTAGTATTTCATCTTTAGAATTAAACTTAAATCCTTTTATCCTGCTTGGATCAACTTTGTAATCGATAGCCTCTACTATGGCTCTTTCTTCTTTTGTGCTATTAGGTGGAAGTAACATTAGCTTTTGCCCATTAATTCGATTTCTAGCTTGCCTAAACAAACGCACTCATTTCCCAGTACCACAACATCCTCCTTTGGCTCTATTAATTCCACGTTTTCCACTCCTTCTATAAATAGATTTGCTATAATCCACGCCCTTGTTACACTCCATCCCAATCTTTTCGTTGTTTCAAATTTTTCTATAAATCTCTTCTTCACTGTTTCAACAATATCTGGTCTTTTAATACTAATTCTGCTGTGGATATTTATTTCAATAATATTGCAACCAACTACTGTTATCGTATCTGTTAATACCCTTATATCATCCCTGGTGACTTGCTTTCCTACAATATCCAGTAGTTCTTCAGATGCTATGCCATTTGTGGATAACTCCGTGGATAAAATCGAGATCTCTACACTCCCTGGCACTTTTGATTCAACCAGCGCATCCTTAACTCTGCTATCTGCTGAAAGCGCATGAAAGCGGTAGTGCTCCTTGCTACCTCCTGTGCTCCAGCCCTCTATTTTTGCCTTGATTCTTTTTCTAAATCGTTCATCATCTTCTTCACCTTTTCGCTCAACGCCATAAAATTCAGCTAGGTGATCAAGGTCTATTCCTGTTGCAAAACGGAGCAGATTTGCTTTTGCTGCTTCATTAACCCTCTTTCTTAGCAAAAGCTCTCTCCAGGCCGCTATTTCCATAATTTTTGTTGCTGGATCGCTTTCAATAAGAGCAGTAAAGCTTGGGTCACGAAGAACTAACTCTTCCTTCATTCTCGAGAATATTTCTTCGTAGCTCAGTTTTTCAATTATCTCTGGCTGCTGCATTTTTAAACAACTACTCCATTAATATTTATGAACTTACCTTCTGAAAGATAGACACCTTCTAAATCCAATGTTACTCTCCCTTCTTTTACTTCTGTGATTTTTACTTTTTCTAACTTAAATCTCTTTTCCCATTTTCCCAGTGCTTCCGCTGTTGCTGCATAAATTCCTAACGAAAAATCTCTATTTATTGGCCGATCAATTAACTCAAATAACCTTGAGCCATACTCCCTCCTCATTATTCTGCTGCCTATCGGCGTGGTTAATATATCAATAATTGATTGCTTTAAATGTTCTATTCCTTCAAGCTCTTTTCCCGTTTTATTGCTCATCCCACGCATTTTTAGCTCGCAAATACATTTTTGCTAATACTCATTACATGAAAACCACACGATGCCAAGTCACCGGTTCTTGTTATGCCAATATCATTAACAAATACGCTGTTTGATCCCTGAGTTAGTTTCTCCCCTAGAGTTAAGATATCTCCTTTTCGACACACAGATCTACCGTTTACAAAAACGTCGTTACTACCACTCATACAAACATGTGCCGGTATTCCACTACAATAATCCCCTATACAAACCACAGCTTTAGCCATACTTAATTAAGGTCGATTCTCTTTGCTTTGAGTTTTATGCCTCTCTTGGTAATCTTCACACTTGATTCTCCAACCCTAAAAGTAATCTTATCAACTACAGATACTTCCAAATGATGGTTTTTCTTGTCATATGATATTTTTGTTCCGTCTTCAAATAAAAAACAATCTACCTCTTTTTTGCTTTCCGGAGCAGGGTATTTTTGTTGCCATATTCCAGCCAAAATAACTCCTAACGATAGTTCACCTAATGGCGAAAATATTACTACTTGCTCATCAATATTCGGCGCAAACCAACTTCTATCTTCTCCTGCTCTTGCCGTTATCCACGGAAGCCAATCCGTTAAAAATTCCCCTACCTTTACCCTTACTCTTGCCTTTTCATAATCTACTTCTTTAATAAGCCCAATACGGATAATATTCGCTAACTTCCTATTTAGCTCTGCAATCGCAAAATTATGGTCTAACATGTGCTTTACCTATTTCGATAACATGTGGCGTAACTCCGCCTGAAAATATTGACTTGCCTACATGGATTTCATGCACCCATTCAACCATCCACACTAGATATGCATCTAATTCTGGCCTAAAATCATCCCCTCCTGCTGATATAAATTCACCTGCTGAAACATTTTCCACGTCCCAAGTATTCTTATTCACTACCCTTGTAATTTCCGCTGCCAGTGACCTTACAACCACCGAGGAATCCTCGACTGTTCCATCAACTATCACTCTTGCCTCAAATCTTGCTCTTAGTGCTAATTCCTCTGTTCCCGGATCTTTCCCTGGTTCTAAACTTGCAAGCTCTACAAACACTGCTGGCGCTATTATTTCCCGACGTACCGTTCTATACACTTCACATGTCTGTATTGCTGGTATCTCTTCCCTGAGCTTATTACAGATTGCCTGATGTAAATTTCCCCAGAACATTATTTCATATAACTCATTTGCTGATCAAAATACTTCTCAAATACTCTTTCTACTTCATTATCAACTAACTCTTTCATTGTTTCCCGAGCTTGCGTGTTTATTTTAATTTCATCTATTGGCAAAGACGTGGTATACCTTCTTTTGAATATTCCTATATGACCATTTTTCATTGTTGCTATAAATGCTCCTTCATATGTACGGCTTCCTACTTTTGCTCCTATCTTTGTCTGTTTTATACTCCCAAGTTTTGCTACTCCTATCCACTGCGAACTGAGCTTTACTATCGACCATAAACGCTTTCTATTTGCTTTATCCACACTTAACTTTTTTCTCATTGCTTTTTTTGGTATTTGTTTTTCTTCGCTAACTTGTTTGACAGTTTGCGATCTTACCCATAGCGCTGTTTTGTTTAATGCCCTCACCGTCGCTTTTTCCACTTTTTTCCTTTCAGCATCTATACTTTGCATAACTTTTTCTATGCTACCGGTGACTTCGATGTTAATACGCATCTATACCCCCACTGCTTGTATTTTCCATACCATTCCCGAATTATCCCTAAGTGGTGGTGAATATATTTTGTACTTACGCTTATCAATAATAAAGATATCTCCTACTACTGGCTGCAATACATCGAATATACTCACCTCAAGAAAAACCATCTCCCCGACAAATTGTCCTTCACCAATTCCATATAATTTATCTGGTTGTTGTTTCAGCACCTGAACCATGTATGACTTATCCTTTGATTCATACAACGCTTGCTGCCCTAGATGTGTAAAACAATCTGCAAATAATCTTTCTATTTTTCCTTGCATATTTTACCTTTATGCACTAATCTCTACATGCACGCTAAGAAGGGGCATACTGGTAGAGCAGTCTCATGCCTCACCACTTTTATAGTTGCTCTACCAGTATTGTTATGCTGCAACGACTTTGATTAATGTTTCTGGACGATGGCACATTGGTAAAGAATTTGACTGCGTATGTAAATCGGTCCCTCTATCAAATCTTCTTGGCTCTTGTTTTGCATATAACGGTTGCCCTAGTGTATTTACCGTCTCATTAAAGTCTGCTGGTGCAAAGTATGTCGTAAATGTGCTTGCTGTACCAAGTGGAAAACAGTGGCCCGTGTCTTTTTCTATAAATCTTCTCACATTACCTTCAGGGTCAGTTGCTTGTCCTCTATACTCCTCAAATGTTATTCCACAGAACGTAAATCCTGATCTCATATCGTTCCTTAGCGCTGCTCCTTCTTGCCATCTCTCATATGCTTCTTTTACTTTGGTATGAGAAGTTAAAGCATCAAAAAACTCAGGACTTACCAGCGCATGAATCCCAGTCATGTATTCACCACTTAAGTTGTCCTCAACATGACGCAATACTTCCAGACACTTACGCTTTACATCAGTGGTTGCTGTTCCCAGTGCAAAATTTACTACTTTCGGTGTAATTTCAAATTCGTTATACAGATTTAACAATTCACTGCCATCTGCGTCCAGAATAATCCCTTTCAATGCTCCCATCCGCAAATGCTCTAACGTTATCGCGTGTTTGTTTCTCATCATCTGCAAATGATCCGTTATTACATCTGCCAGCGCCTTAAGTTCATTCTCTGACCCAAATGCCCTTATTCCTTGCACTTCCTCAGGCAACACTACATCATCATGGGGAATATGCGGAATGGTAAAAGTTCTTATTTTCCTTTTTCCTCGTTTTCCTACTGTTGCTGGTGCTCCTGGTACTTGCGTGGGTAATAAGCTTAAAACTCCGTTATGTTCTTCTATCGTAATATGTCGAAATCTTACTGATCTACTTGGAAATAAATTTAAATTTTCAACTCGACCATAATTTATCGGCAATATGTTCATTGCATTTGTTAATGCTGTCATACTAAATGCCGGATTTGTAAATGGATTTTGCATTTTTTTTCTCCCTTTTTTCCTATTAATTTAAGTTAAACTCCCTTACGAATGATGATGCCCCGTGCGTCAAGTTGCTTTATTGCTGCAGCTTTTTGCTCCTCAGTGATATTTGCTGGCCACACCACTGCATGATCTGCTAGCATCGCAATACGTGTAATGATTACTGCTTTGGTGGTTTCTGTTGCGTTTACATCACTTGTTATTACACCTATTGCTGTTTGCGTGCCGTCTGTAGCTGTTGGATTTAAGGACTTAATTAGACCGTCTTTAGTATCACAACCAACAACCGTACCTAGCTTTAGGTTTTGCCCCTTTGCTACTGTTATTTGGTCTCTTGAATATAGATTAGACACTTCATATTTCAGAAGATCGCCTAAATTATTTCCTTCTGTTATACTTGTCATTTTTTCCCTCCTATATTTGTTACTCAAAAAAAGCTGTGTAAGTTTTTCTGAAATTTCGATATTAAATTAAAATAAGTCTTCTAACGTGATCACATTATTGATTATATCTTTCAAGTACTGATTTTCAGTTGCTCCGTTTGCAGCAATAAGTACCCAAAATATTTGTTTCTTTGACCTAGTTTTTTCTTTATAAATTGCCTCTTTTTTTCTTAATTGTTCTATATATTCTTTTGTTATCGTATAAGGCTTATCACTGTATTTTATTTCACAAAGTGTCGTACATCCATCCTCTCGATCAAATACCAAGTCTATCTGAGCACCACTTTCTTTACTGTTTTTCCCTGAGTGATATTGCCAATCTCCACATATAAACCCCATATGCTCTATATTTAATTTTCTTCTAATCGTATTGGCATGTTTAAAACACACTGCTTCAAATGCTTGTCCTGTCCATGTTAGCCAAGCTGGTTTTTTTATTGCTAACTCCCAATAATGAACATCACTTGTTATTGCCTTTTTCATTACTTCTCTGAATGGTTCAATCCACGTTAGATAAAATAACACATATTCGTCCATTACCCTGTAATATGCTCCTCTTGTTGCTTTATTCAGTGGTAAAAAATCTCCTATAAATCCCGCTTCTTCTAAACTCCTTAGTTTTGTGGTTAAGTACCCTCCTTCAGTGATTTTTGTTGCTTTTATCAGTTCTTTTCTGCTGATTCCTTTTGGCTTTTTTGCAATCGTGCGAATAATATTTATATATGTCTCTGGTTCTTCATACAAAGAGTGGAATAGCATATCAAATTCATCAAATAACAAACCTTCCTTCTGAAAGCAGATCTCATTAATATTTTGTGTCGCTGATAATCCTTTACTTATTTCTTTTAGGTAATGTGGTATTCCTCCCATTGCCATATAGATCTGTAATATCTGCTGATGGTTAAGATTGACTCCTAAATATCTTAAATACTTTTTAGTTTCACGTAAGTTAAAAGGCTGTAATCCTATTCTTGCAGTAATACGATTATGTAATCCTCCTTTATTATATATTAAATTTTCTAACATCCAAGAAGCTGCTGAACCACAAACAACCAATATAAGTTTTTTCCGGTATGTCCAATATACATTCCAAAAGTGTTCTAGTGCTACTAAGAATCCAGATTTTCTTGCAGCAAGCCATGGCAACTCATCAAAAAATATCACAACTTGTTTATCTCTGTATATATCAATCGAAAGAGTTAATTGATGTAACGCATCCATCCAGTTTTTAGGTACAGCCATTCTTATGCCATTGTAAAAAGCTCTAGACAATGATTCTACGAAGATCTCAAGCTGCGCCTTTAATTTACCTTTGTTAAGGCCTGTCTGCTCAAATAGCACTACATCTCGCTTGCTAAAAAATTGTTTTATTAAGTATATTTTTCCTACACGACGTCGACCATACACTGCGATAAACTCGGCTGATTGGGAAAGAAGCTTATTTTCTAGAATCGCTGTTTCTTTTTCTCTACCAATTATTGGTTCACTCATACAATTTACCGCGGCGTATGTTAGCATTATATACCGCGGTTATAAGATGATCAACTTTATTTTACCGCGGCGTATGTTAGCATTATATACCGCGGTTAAGAGTAGGCTACCATCAAATGCCCGATTTTGCTCGACTTTTCGCTACCTGCATCATCAAGTCTTCCGGTGTACTTTGCGGTATTGTACTCAAAATCTCTGTCTTCTTTGTTCTCTCTGCTAGTATCGACATCAATATCTCTTGGGCTTGTTTGGCATTTACATTCTGCTCGATAAATTCTCCTATCTTTTCTGGCATCTTTGATAAATTACATAATCTTATCACCTCTAATACTTCTTTACGGCAGCTCTCGTACCCTAAACATCTTCCTTGCTCAATTAGATCATCAATATCTATTGCTTGTTCTTTTGTCATACTAAAACTCCTATGATTATTAATAAATTCAGAATATGTTATTACCTCATCAGCAAGACCTATCTCTATTGCTTTCTCACCAAAATATAGCCCTGCTTCCGTTGATTTGATTGTTTCCGTGGAAAGATTCCTATTTCTTGCTACAAGTTCGACAAACATCTCATATAGTCGGTCTACTTCCTCTTGTAAGCTTTCCAGACTTTCTGATGTTATTGGCTCATGCGGATTTAAATCGTTTTTTCTCTTTCCTGCAAACACTGTGGTATATTTTATCCCCTGTTTTTCATCAAACCCACTTTGATCTATATGACTTGCTATTACTCCTATGCTTCCCACTCCTGAAGTTCTCGTTACCAATACTTTTTCAGCACTTGACGCTATCGCATACGCCGCAGAATATGCATCATCATTTGCTATCGCTATTATCCTCTTTTTTCCACTTTCCCTGGCACTGTAGATAAAATCAGCAAGGTCGAATAAACCGTTCACTTCTCCTCCAGGGCTGTCTATATCCAAAATTATTGTTTCTACTTCTTCATCTATTAAAGCTTCTTCTATCTCTTCACGTATCTTCTCATACGATGTCATCCCCAACACATCATCAAAAGCCTCTGACTTCTTCGTCAAGATTCCATATATTGGTATTACTTTTATTCCCCTTTCACTATTTCTTACTGCATGTTTTATATTTTTAAACGTTGGATGCTTCTCTGCATGTAATGACAATAAATCAAAGCTTCTTTGCTCTATCATCATCGGCTTATTCATCCAATTTATTTGTGTCGTCATATGTTTTTAAAATTTTTTATTTGTGTCTGGGGCAATAAAAACCCATTTGTCATAGAAATAGAATTTTATATCATTTCAGCATTAGAATTCACATCAGAATCAAAATTTAAGCCCAGTTCACTTGCACGTCTTTGATCTTCAGCAATTTCTTGGTCGATTTCTTCTATATCGTAACCTAGCTCTGAAACTACTTCTGACCTGCTCTTAAACCCATTCCTTACCGCCATTTGCTGTGCTTGCTGGTCTTTTAGCGGATCTACGTAAGCACACCCTTGCGGTATCCATTTTACCTCTTTTGCTGTTTCTTTTGCCCAATTTTCACCTATGTCCAGTTCTCCAGAGAGTAGTGCTAATTCTAGCCACCTATCCCATACTGGCCGGCAAAGCTGAAATACTACCACGTTATGCTGTAACATCGCGCACTTCCTACGAAACTCTATTAACCCAGCTCTTATTGATGAATAATTGACACCACTTAAATCTCCTGTTAGCTGCTCGTAAGTTATCCCTGTGCCTACTGCTATTGCCCTGAGTTGCTGTTTCATGAATGCTTCATAACTTCCCCCAACGTCTGATGGTTCCGAGAACTTAATATCTTCTCCGGGATCAAGTAATTGCATAGTCCCAGGTTCTAAGCCAGACAGCGCTACTCCATGTTCATTACTCTCTCCTTCTCCCATGATGTTCGCTTCAGGATCAAGTCTGGTAATAAACCCTGCAAACATTGCTGCTGTCTTTTTTCGTACTAATTCTGCATCGTCATATTGATCAAGTTCATAGAGCTTTAACAGTACACTGGACAACCACGGTACTCCTCGAATCTGCCCAGGTCTTAGTGGTCTATAGATATGTAAAACATCGTTTGCTGGCACTCTAACTGATTCTCCAAATGATCCTTCACCAGGGTGCTCTCGAAAAAGGTAATACGCCTCTCTTTGCCCCAATCGGTTAAATTCAATGCCGTTTCTTATTACATTACCATTGGCAAGGGTTTGATTGCTCTTATTGTCTAAATGCTCTGATTCAAGTACTTGCAGTTGCAACGGCACACAAAGACCATCTTCTCGTTTTCTTGTTCGAAGTCTTACAAAACATTCTCCTCCTTCTATCATGCTCCTACAAACCAAAGCTTGTAATCCATAAAAATCACTTACTCCGCTACTGTCTGCTTCATCTGTCCATCTCAGCCATAATTCTTGCACTTTTTTCCGAAATTCTGCATCTTTCGCCTTTGACTGCGGTTTTATTCCTGTCCCAACGCAATTACTCACTATCGTATCGATGATGTTTGCCGCATAGGAGTTCTTTCTTACCATGTCACGTGACCGACTTCGTAAAGTTTCAAGACTATGCGAGAGTAAGCTATTTATACTTCCTGTCTCTGGTTGAAAGTGCAATGATCTCCTTCCTGAGCCTGACGCATCCCATGCTGAACTTTTTGGTTTTGTTGGTTTCCGAAATAATTGTTTGAATGATTTCAATAACATCATGATATCCAAAAATCTTTTAATTCTTCTAATGTTCCGTTGAATTTATTTCTATCACATGAGCCTATTCCTTCTACTGAATTTGGTTTAGGACCTGTTTTACCATCGGTATACTGCCATAAAGTCCATTTTTTCCATCCTATTGGTAATGTTGGCTCTGCTCCCCATTTTGATAACCATAGTGGGCATTCAGTTAAAATCGGCGTTGCAAAATCTTTCAGAAAATAAGGACTGCCATAAATTAACGGCAAACGTCCCGTTACTACATAAACTCGATTAACAAAGTCTTCCGCTTGTTTTGCTGTTATACTTTTTCCATCTTTATTTTCTTCAATGTCGAGGGCTAGCAATATACTTGAACTATCGCCAATTGTCTCTAAAAAATGATCAGCTTGGTCTTTGCCGCTTTTTTCCCCGACACCAAAATGGTATGCTCCCCAGAGAATTTCTTCTTCCTCAGCGGTTTTTCTCCTTTTTGCATATTCAGGATCTACGTACTCTACCCCCTGGGTGGCTTTGTGAATTACGCCTAATATCCCATCTTCTTTTGCTAATTTAAAATCTATGTTCCTATCCCAATGCGAGAGGTCTACTATTGCATTTATAAACTTTCCTGATGCCATATTACCTGTGGCTATAATATACTTTAAATGCTCTAAAAAGTCCGGATACTCATTTTCCACCATATAACTTCTCATATAACTCCTTTACTAGTTGCAATAACAATCTTTCTCTTCGGCTTCACACCTGCGACTTTCAATTCAGATTTAATGCGTTGTCTTAAGCTCAAGAGGTCATTTATCTGCACTTCTCCGTACCTAACCACGTGATCGCCATATGCAATCGATACTACCCGTTTCCCGCTCTGTAGCTTCTTTATCGCTTCTTCTACTTGATCTAAATATTCTTGGCTATACATCAACTTTTCTCATTCAACCATTGACTTCTTCTCACTCTTTTTGACTTTTTAGTTTTTTCACCTACTAAACTTTCCCACTTACTCTCTGGCCATCTATCTATTCCCAGTGCTATCGATGCTGCTCTTGCATAAACTCTGCAATCTAGTACTTCATTTCGATCCCTTATCTTTTGCCACTCTTGTTTGGTATACCCTTTTACTACCTTGGTAATTAGTTGTTCTGCAGTAAGTTGCTTAAAATATTCAGGTGGATATTCGGGAAAATGACAATACCCCGGCGCCCCTTCTGTTAAAACATTAAGTAATTGGAAAAGCTCGGACTTTAATATCGATACCCCAACTGGCCACAGCTTCATTCCTCTCTTTAGCTTTTGTCCGCTAACTGTTACATCTACTCTACTTGGGCTGCTAAGTGGCACTAGCGCTTTGTTTGCCCCTTTTACTGCCATTACTCTTCCAGAGCCTTGGTGACCTCTTACCCAGTTGTATACCTCTTGTGTTGCATACCCAGCATCTACCGCCATCATGCTTATCATGTATTCAAGACCATTTTCACCGATAAAATGATGATTCAAAAGCTCTGACAGTTTTCCCCATACTTCTCCACTTCCAGTATCACCTTCTAATACCTGGTAGTCTATTGACCAACTTTCTCGATTTTTTCCCCATGCTACAATTTCCGCCTCTAACCGATCTTTTTGTACATCAACCCCTGCCGTTAACACTATTTTTCCACCTTTTGGCACCATGCCTATCGGAAAATTTTCTCGACGCTCAAATAGTTGCTTCCAGTCTGGTACTTCTCCCTTATCTACCCAGGTTTCTCCGAGTGTTGTATTTATCCAAACTTTTAGTAATTGTTCATTTTCCTTTGCATGCAGATAATCTTCCACTGCTTGTTTCCAACTATACCAACCAACTGGGCTATACAAGCTTGAAAGGTGGAATCCTTTTTTTTCACCTTTTATTGGATTAGTAGGCCTCCATTCACCTCTAGCTAACATCTCTGTTTTCTGATGATTTTTTATTTCTCCCCTACACTCTATGCAAACGTAGTGGGCTGTTGAGGGATCTTTATCTTTCCACTTTATCTGTGGCCATTTCAGCACCTGATAGTGATCACAATGTGGACAAGGTACAAAAAAGTATCGTTTGTCTGAATTCTCAAATTCCTTCTCTATTCTGCTTATTCCATGAACCGTCGGTGTCGATACCAAAAAAATCTTTCGACGAGCAAAAGTATTAGTTCGGGCTATACTGAGTAGTACTGGGTCACCTTCTCCTCCTGAATCTCCTGGATATGCATCTACTTCATCAAGAAAAAGATATTTTACCGGCATAGAGCGCAGACCCACTGGACTGTTGGCACCTGTTACTACTACCGTTCCTCCCGGAAATTCCTTACTTTGTACAGTGTTGCCTGAATCTCTCGACCTTGGATCTTTTATTTTACTCCTTAAACATGGCGTATCTTCAATGAGCGGCGCAAATCTTCCCTTTGACCAACGCTTGCCCATTTCTACTGTTGGCTGTACTACCAGCATAGGGCCTGGTGTTTGGTCGATTATATATCCTATCCAGTTATTCCCAGCTTCTGTTCCGCCAATTTGTGCTCCTTTCATGAATACCACTTTTTCAGCCGGTGAAGACGAGGAAAGTGAATCCATTATTTCTCTAAGGTAGGGTGTTCTCTCTGTTCTCCATTTTCCTGGTTCTGATGATGCTATCGTCGAAAGTTGACGATTTCTATCTGCCCACTCTGATACTTTTAGCGGTAGATCTGGCCTTAATCCTGCATAGAAACTACTACTATAGATCATTTGCTGCAATTGTTGTACTTTTAAGGGAAAATGGTATTTTTTGTCTGCACGCTGATGCCTTACTTAAAATCAGTATTGCAACTAATATGTTTATTAAACCTATCAAGTGCTTCCTTAGTATCATTGAAATGTATTTTCCACTAACTCTTCTAAAGCTGTTCTGATTTCCTCAGTCAGTGTCTCATGGATCTTCTCTGTGTCATTCATCGATGCCAGTAATGCTGATACTCTGTCTGGGATATTCAAAAGATTGTTACGAACCACTCTTGCAACATTAAATGCTTCAGCCTTTACTTCTTCTACTGAGATAAGTTCACCAATTTCAGCTTTTGCTTTTGCCTCAAGCAGTTTTCCCCGTTCCATCTCGTTTTTAATTCGGGTTTTAAGCAACATCGTGGAAAGTTTACTACCTTCTTCTGGATTTTTTCTCCTCAGTGGTTGACTTGGATCTCGTATTGCTGCCACCGCTTCATTTGCTTGTTCTCGGTCAATCAAACCATCCTCCAATTCAACGATTCCTTTCTTTACTAAGTAGCAGACGTATTGCTTTGAAACTCCTAGTTCTCTTGCCCATTCCGTCTGCGTTATTTTTCCCTCTTTCACCCCTTTTTTACCGTTTTTCTTCTTGAATTTGTGCGAAAGTCTTGCCAGTATCCGAAAGTATCGCTTCTCTTCCCGTATACACCTGCCAACGCTTTATCGTTACATCTACAAAGGCGGAATCAAGTTCTATTGTTCTGCATATTCTTCCTGTCCTCTCACATGCAATCAATGTACTTCCAGACCCGCTAAATGGATCAAGAACTATGTCCCCTGGTCTACTGCTGTTTACTATCGCTCTCTCCATTAACTCCACTGGTTTCATCGTTGGATGCAGTGAGTTGTATGTTGGCTTATCGTAAAACCAGAGATCACTCTGATTACGTCCCCCATGCCACTCACGTTTATTGCTGTTTTTCCACCCGTAGAGTATTGCTTCGTATTGTCTTTGATAATCAGATCTTCCTAGCGTAAAATGATTCTTTGCCCAAATGATGAATGTCGACCATCTTCCCCCTGCTTCTTCAAATACCTTCTGCAAGGTCGAAAGCTCAGATGATGATGCACAAATGTAAATTGCCCCTTTGGTGTATGCTAAAACATGAGTACAAATGTCATAAAGGAACAATTCGTAATTTTCACCTTGATCATCGTTTAGTATTTTTTTGTCTTCTCTTTCCTGACTGTCACCATATGCTACGTTATACGGAGGGTCACACACGGTAATATCTGCCATTTTATCGTCCAGTACCGCTTTAAATGATTCAACCAGACAACTATCACCACAGTAGATTCGATGACCACCTAAAATCCACAGATCCCCTGGTTTTGTTATTTCCACTTTTTTGTCATCACCAGCTAAATCAGAAAATTTTTCTCCCTTTTCCCCTTGTTCTTCCCTTCCATCAAGATTATCAAGAAAGCGTTGGACTTTTTCTAGCTCAAATCCGGTCATTTTAAGGTCAAACTGCAAATCTTCTAACTCTTGAATTTCCAACTTCAAAAGATCATCGTCCCACTTTGCCCAGTTAGCTGATTGATTTGCTAGTAACCGAAAATTTGGTTTGGGCTTCACTTAAGTTATCACTGAGCACCACTGGAATACTCTCCATACCCAGTTTTCTTGCTGCTTTAAGCCTTAAATGACCATCAACTACAGTGCCATCGCTTTTTGCAACTATTGGAATACGAAAACCAAACTCCCGGATTGAAGCACACATTCTGTTTACTACATCGTCGTTCTTGCGAGGATTACGCTCATATTCGACAAGATTTTCAATAGGATAGTAGTGTATTGCTAAGTTCATATTCCTAATAGTTGTTATGTTTAAATTCTTAATAACTTGTTAAAAAGTTAATAATCAAAATACGTCTGACGCTAGAGAGGGCCCGGGGTTTCGCTCCCAAATCAGCCTGGCTGGCGGGAAGGACCCACTTTCTATGGGATGTTTAGCATATTAAAATCTTTACTAAAATTGTTAACATAGAACATCAATGCCAAAGCATCAGCTTCATTATCGTCTTGAGGGAAAAAACCTTTGCCCCTTACAGCTTCAATAACTTCACTTTTATTTGCATTACCCTTACCGGTGATAAAGCGTTTTATCGTCTTGACAGGTACACCTTGATAAGGTATATTGTTTTCCTCGCACCAAGCTGTTAAATGAGCTAGAAAGCCTCCGTAGCAATGAGCAGCATCAGTTCCAAGGTGTCTTCTTACTTCTTCAAAATACACTGCTTCAATATCTGAAAATCTTTCCCTCATCTCATTGAGCCACCTACGAAAATTTAAGAAGTGCATTCCACCTCCGCTGAAACGGCTACCATGAAAACTTTCACTCCCACTTTGAATTACTCCGTCTTTGAGAATTGCCCAGCCGGTTTGTTTGCCGAGGTCGAGTGTTAGTAACTGGAAATTTTTATCTAGAGATATGGTGTGAGCAAATATATGCATGTAATATATATACGTAAATTCTCAGAAATTCGTCCAAAAAATGTGAAAAAAAGTTGAAATAATTTTAAGGCAGCTAAGGAATTAAAGAGCTTTGAAAACCAGCTATATCTTTTACAGCAGCTTCTTCGCTATTTGAGTTGTTTCCATTTTGGAAATAACTGTTTACTGGTATTTTAAAGAGATTACATGGGTTTTTGATAAAGATGCTATCTTCCTATCCACATCACTAATAACGCTACAACAATCCTCTAAAACGTTTTAAAGAATTTGGTTGCAGTAGAGACAATTAATTGGTTAAATTTCTTACATGTAAACTTTATTGATGGTAGGTTTATAGCAATGGTTTGTTTGTAAAGTTATAGGAGATAGATAATGGATGAAAGTAAAGTCGTATTTTATACTACTCCAGGTGGAAATATAGAAATTGAAGTTTTATGCAAAAATGAAAATCTTTGGCTTACGCAAAAAAAGATGGCTGAATTATTTGATGTACAGCTGCCTGCTATTAGTAAGCATATCAAGAACATATTTGAATCTGGTGAATTACAGGAAAAAGAAGTTGTTTCCACTTTTGAGGTAACCGCTGCAGATGGTAAAAATTACCCAACACAACTTTACAATTTAGATACAATTATAGCTGTTGGTTATCGAGTTAATTCTAAAAAAGCAACATCTTTCAGAGTATGGGCTACAAAAGTTTTGAGGGATTTTATCATCAAAGGATTTGCATTAAATAGTGAACGATTAAAAAACGGAGAAAAATTTGGCAAAGATTACTTCAATGAATTACTTGAAAAAATCAGGGAAATACGAGCATCCGAACGTAGATTTTACCAGAAGATTACAGATATTTATGCTGAATGCTCTGCAGATTATGATCCAAATTCGGATATAACAAGACAATTTTACGCAAAAGTACAAAATAAATTATATTGGGCAATTTATGGTTTAACTGCAGCAGAGTTGATATGTTCTCGAGTTGATCACGAAAAACCACATATGGGGCTAACTACATGGAAAGATGGTCCAGGTAAAAAAATTCACAAGAGTGATGTAAGTATTGCGAAAAATTACTTAACCGAAGAAGAACTAAGTGAACTAAACCACATTGTTTCGATGTATCTAGATTATGCAGAACTTCAAGCAAAAAAGAATCGGCTGATGAAAATGCAGGACTGGGTTGAAAAATTGGATGCATTTTTATTGTTCAATGATTATGAAGTACTTAAAGATGCCGGTAAAGTTAGTACTGAAGTTGCAAAAGCCCTAGCTGAAGGAGAATACGAAAAGTACAGAGTTATACAGGACAAATTACATGAATCTGATTTTGATGAATTGATTAAAGCAAGTAAAGAAAGTGAGAAAATAACTGTCTAACTACAACAAAAACCAGCTTGTAGTTGAGTTATCTGTGTTTGACATCTTGTTTACCACCTCTTGTTTTAATTTCAAGGGGGGTGAAAAATTGTCCCCTCCCTTGAGAGAGCCCTATATCTCTGCTTTTTTTGACTACTACAAAAGAAGCTTTTCTGTTGGAGACGTAAATTTTGCTCTTTGTCTCCATTTTAAGCGGCAATCAAATTTTACGAGCTATATCGCTCCAATAGCTTCTCATCTGTTGTTTCTTCTTCTATGGCAGTAGCAGTTGTTTTAAACAAAAGTTGTTCTACTGCCATCCATTGGTCCTTTGCTATACCGAAATTACGAAAACTGTTCAATTTTTTTAATTTTTCTTTGCAAAGTGTAAAAAATGTGCTAAACTTAATAGTAAGTTTATTCTGCAATAGTTAGATTACTAAAGATGCCTTTTATTTGCGTTTTAAAGGGGGCTACACGTGTTAATTTAAAAAAGACGAAACTTTTATATCTAAATTACAAATAGTGTTGTAAGGACCTTCTAAAGCGTTTTAAAGGGTAGGAGCATTTTGTTATCCTTCTTATAGTATAAGTGACATAAGTTGGCTATTGCAAAAATAACGTTTCAAAAAGTCTACTAACCATTTGTTCTTTAGGTTTGAAAAATTTTCTTTGCAACTAACAAAAAGCATAACCGTAGGGTTTTTTGTAATAAATAAAAGTTTGAAGTAAAAAATGATTTAGAAATGCCTCGTAATCGAGTTTTAAGCTATCCTACATGAGCAACTTAGGTCAAGGTGGAATTGTACCCTAAGATCACAGAATCGCTTAAAAACGCAATTACGGGCATTTATTCTTTTCTGAAAGTTCTCTTATAGTTTTTTTGCTTAGCATTTTATTATTTTCTATTCTTACTATTTTATTATTATTTATAATATATGTATATATAATATTTACATATATTATATAATATATAAGGTTCTCGGAAATTGGAAATCAGCCAGTATAGCGGGTTTCACCCCCTTCCAATTTTCTAAATTTTTAAGAATGGAAACGCAAGATTTTTGCACATAAAGCAAGCAAAAAGCATAGAACTTCAATAACTTAGCTGCAGTATATTTTACGTTTCCAAATTTAGATAATTCGCTGGAAATCATGAAACTTTACAAAACCGGAAATCAAATTTTAGCTAAAGCGTTCCTTGTCTTCTGAAGTTGCTGTCTTATTTAATTTTAGAGAAGTCTTATTTCATTTATTAATAAAGTTAGAACTGTCTTATTTAGTTTATTAATAAAGTTAGAACTGTCTTATTTAATTTTTCATAATAGATAAATCTCTCTTATTTAAATTCTGCAGAGTCTTAGGAAGGCAATTAGTAATAAACCTTTAATTATTGGAGGTTTTTATGCAATCAAGGAACTCTTTTTCAGGTATTGATCCTATAATTGTTAAATATATAAAGTATTATGCTAATTGTCTTAATCATGTGGGGTGCTTTATTCATGAAAGTCTTGAAGATATAGAATTAGAACTTTTTTGTGAGGTTTGGCCTGACCTTAATCGATATGACGAAACAAGAAGTAGTTTTAATACTTTTGTTGCCAATTTAACCAAATATCGTGCACGTGACCTCTTGCGTAGTCAACTACGTGCTAAACATCAGATAGACTTTGGTATTGATGATGATATACCAGATTGCAAATACCTTGAAAGTGATATGATGGTATACATTGATGTAAAAAATATAATTTCAAAACTACCAAAGTCTCATAGAGATTTATGTGAGCTGCTTAAGGTTTTTACTATTACTGAAGTTTCCAAAATAACAGGCATACCAAAAACAACTGTCTACAACATTTTAAGGCAAATACGCGATAAATTTTTATCTCTAAAATGAGATTTACTTAAACTTTTTTTTGCAAATTTTGGACGAATTGCATAGGTCATTACGTATATATATCTGGGTCCAGGAGAAAAATGAAAATAATCGATAGAGATGAACGACTGAAAACACAAGCAGGCATAACAGCAGTGATAATTGGTCCTGCTGGTATTGGCAAAACTAGTCTGCTTAAGACTATAGATAAACCAACACTTTGTCTTGATATCGAAGAGGGTCTTGGCTCCGTTAAGGATTGGGATGGAGGGTCCATTGAGATTGAAACTTGGAACGATATACGTGATATAGCTTGTCTTCTTGGTGGACCTAATCCTGCTGTCAGAGCTGATCAAGCATATAGCCAGAAACACTATGAGTATGCATTCAATAAAGAGAAAGAGCTTTCTCAAAAACTGTCCCAATATCAATGCATTTTTTTCGACAGTATGACAGCTGCTTCAAGACTATGTTTGGCATGGGCACAGTTACATCCAGATGTTTTCTCTGAAAAAACAGGAAAGGCAAATGAATGGGCGGCATTTGGTAAACTTGCTCAAGAAATGATAGGTTGGTTAATTCAACTCCAACACATAAAAGACAAGGATATTATTTTGACTGCTACTCTTGGAAAATCTCTAGATGAATTCAATCGTCAAATTTGGACTCTACAGTGTGAAGGTAACAAAACTACTAACGAAATTCCTGGAATTGTTGATGAAATGATCAGTATGGTTGGACTAAAAAATAATGAAGGGAAAGAAGTACGTTCTTTTGTTTGTCATACCCTTAATCCTTGGGGATATCCCGCTAAAGATCGAAGTGGTTGCCTTGATATGGTTGAAGAGCCGCATCTGGGAAAATTACTTACGAAAATCAAAGCCAAAGCCTTTTCTACTGCTGCTTAATGGAGAATAACTATGCTACAAAACATTTTCACTATTGGTCAAAGAATCCCTTTTTTCAGCGTAAAAGAATATTTGAGTGACCCAACACCAGTACCAGAAGACATCATCTACCCGAGGATATTAACTCCAAGGGGTTTGTTGGTATTTGGTGGCCCTCCTAAAATTGGTAAAAGCGATTTTCTAATTTCGTGGTTAATGTACATGGCTGCTGGCGTTTCATTTCTGGGTATGATTCCCAGTCAGCCTATGAAAGTTCTCTGTCTGCAGACTGAAATTGATAATGGATATTTAAAAGAGCGTCTACAAGAGTTAAAACTTGATAAAGAGCTTTTGGATATTGGTGCAAACAACTTCATGATCACGCCAAGAGTACAACTATCGTTTAGTAGTGAAGAGATAGATGAAATAAAAAACTCTCTGGAGGAAAAAAGTTTCAAGCCAGATATTATCGCCATAGATCCTCTACGAAATATCTTTAATTCAGGTAATGAGAACGATAACAGCGCTATGTTGTTCTTTCTACAAAAAACACTTGAAAAACTGAGAAACGTTATCAATCCAGATTCTGGAATAATTTTGACCCATCATACGAAAAAATTACCTAAGAAAATGCTAGAAGAGGATCCATTTCAAGGTTTAAGCGGTGCTGGGTCTTTAAGAGGGTTTTACACTACAGGAATGGTGATGTTCCGAAAGGATGAAGAAAACAGAGAAGAAAACGGAAAAGAAAAAACCGCATGTCAAATAGTTTTTGAGTTACGCAATGGAAAACATATTCTGCGCAAGACTGTTGATAAGATAGATGGTCGCTGGCAGTTAATGGAATAGCTGATTCTTTTTCAACTTTATTATGGGAGTATTTATGTTACAGAATTTAACTGATTTTAACACTGCAAAGTCGCAAAGTAATTTAATACCTAAAGGTACAACGGTAAAAGTCAAAATGGCTATTAAACCTGGAGGTTATGAATGTTGGTTCACCAAAAGTCCCACTACCGGTAGCATTTATTTAAATGCAGAATTTACCGTCATTGAAGGGCCATATGCAAGGCAAAAGATTTATCAAGCAATTGGGATAAAAAGCGGCAAAGCAGAAGGCGCAGAGGACGTTTGGGGAGAAATTGGTCGTTCTATGATTCGAAGCATTTTGGAGTCAGCACGCAATATTCATCCACATGATAATTCAGAAAAGGCAACTCTTGCTCGTAAGCTGAACTCTATTGCAGATTTAAATGGTTTAGAATTCAGAGCAAAGGTAGGTATTGAAGCTGATCGGTATGGGGAAAAGAACAAGATTGCTACAGTAGAGCAACTTCAAAATACTGAAAACGATTGGGTACCGTTTTGAAGTACGACGAGGAAAAGCTCTGGATTGCTGTCATTAAGAGAGCTATCAAAGATGCAGCAGGAAAAAATGCAGAGCTAAAAAAAGAAGCAATTGAATGGTTTGATTCGGAGTCTTTTGAAACCGTTTGTGAGCTAGCTAATCTCAGCTCTAAACGTATGAAAAACATGTTGTTAGGTTATGGAGGTTTCATGTCTAAAAAGGAAATAAAGGTGTCATTAATTGATAATATTAAGGAATGTGTGTCTCATCTAATTCCAGATGGCAAATTTCATCAGGAGAAGACTTATGTTGGCAGCTTAAATGGAGATACCATTATGGTTAAAATAGTAGGTAAAAAAGCCGGTAATTGGCGTAATTTTACCACAGGGGCTAGTGGTGACATTATTGATCTTTGGACTTTAATCAAAGGTAATATAGATTCTGCCAAGGAGTGGTTAAATACTGAAAGTAAGCATACTGAGAAATTACAAAATAAAGAAGCAAAGGGGGCAATAAAAAAAGGGGAAAAGGCGTTTTCTGTAGGACAGTATTTAAGCGACCAATCTCCAATGCCAAAAGATGTCATAGGACCAAGAATTCTAACACCAGGTGGACTTTTAGTTATAGGTGGTACTCCAAAGGTTGGAAAAAGTAGTTTTCTGCTTTCTTTATTAGCACATATGGCATCAGGAGTACCATTTCTTAAGATGACACCTACAAGACCGCTTAGGATACTCTATCTACAGGACGAAATGGGATATGACGGCATAAGAAGGCGCGTGCAGGAACTCAAAGAGCTTATGAGTTTGGTAAAAGAAAACCTGGTTATTACTTCAGAAATCAAGATAACGTTGAATGATGAAGGAGTGAAGAGGATCAAAGACATCATCGTGAAAGACTTTGGTACAAAGATGGTTGATCTTATTGCAATAGACTCTCTTACGACGCATCTGATGCCACTTTCTCTTTTGCAAAATGGGATTGAAAAATTACGCTCTGCAACTAACCCAGCAGTGGGAATAATCATGACCCATCACACTAAAAAAGTATCCACAGCTACGCTGGAAAAAAACCCATTTCAAGCTTTGGTTGGAGCTCATGCATTAAGGAGCCTCTATACATCTGGTATAGTAATGTTTCAACCTAACAGACGTAAAAATATCCTGCAGATAGCGTATGAACTTGGAAACGGAAAACCTATACCAGCAAAATTCATTAGCAGAGCTAACGGATGTTGGAAAGCTTCTAAGGTTGTGGCTATAGCATAGCAAAGTTGAAATTGTTAAGGAATTTTTATGGATATCTATTGCGATTTTAACACTGCTGCATTACAGAAAAACGGGCATTACAAACCATTGATTGAAAAAGAAGAGCTTAAAACTCAGCTTTTACAAAACATCAGATCTTGTCTTTCGTACTTACTACCTAATGGCACTTTTTGCAAAAATGAGTTTCAAGTAGGCGATGTCTGGGGTAATAGAGGAAAAAGTTTAAGAGTAGAACTAAGTGGCAGTAAAGCCGGCTTATGGAATGATTTCGCGACTGGGGACCGTGGTGACATTATCGATCTCTGGGCAGCCGTACATGGGAAGAATGCGAGGACAGAGTTTTCTGAAGTAATGGCTTCTATAAGTGAATGGCTTGGCAAACAACACACTAGAGAAAAAAAGAGTATCAAAGATCTAGAACAGTACATGACTTGTAGCTGGAATTATTACGATGAAAACAACCAAGTTATTGTTATAGTTTACCGTTATGACCCTCCTGAAGGAAAAGAATTTCGTCCCTTTAATGTTAAAACATCCAGCTATGGTGCACCAGAGATAAGACCTCTATATAACATCCCGGGCATTTTAAAATTTGACAAAGTTGTTCTAGTTGAAGGAGAAAAATGTGCTGAAGCGCTCATAGAACAAGGCATTACTGCAACAACAGCTATGTCAGGAGCAAACGCACCAATTGATAAAACAAGTTGGACTCCACTTAAAGGTAAACATATAATTATTTGGCCAGATAATGATGAAGCAGGTAATAAATACGCTAAAAGTGCTGAAAAAAAGCTTTTGGAACTGGGAGTTGCATCGCTTACCACTCTTAAGATTCCACAAGATAAACCAAAAGGTTGGGATGCTGCAGATGGTGTGTTAGAAGGAATAAACGTTGAAGAATTTATCCTTAACAACAAAAGCCCTAGAAAGTCAAAAACAATTGATACTACAGCTTGGACCAACACTGCTCCAGAGAGAAAATGGATTATTAAGGATTGGCTCCCTGTGGGAAGTGTTACAGCTCTTTACGGTGATGGTGGTGTTGGAAAATCTCTCCTTGCTCAACAACTAATGACAGCCGCTGCTGCTGGTAAACCTTGGCTTGGAATAGATCTAGAACAAATAAAGACGTACGGTGTGTTCTGTGAAGACGATGAAGAAGAACTTTGGCGCAGGCAATGTGCAATTAATGAATTTTATCAATTAGATATGAAATCTCCTGATTTTCTTAATAACATTCGCTTATCATCTCGAGTGGGGGAAGATAATCTACTCATGGTTTTCAATAACAAAAGTGCAGGTCAATTAACTCCTTATTTTCAAGAACTACTTGAAGATATTGAATCATTTCAACCGAAGTTAGTGGTTTTGGATACAGCAGCAGATCTATTTGGAGGGAATGAAAATGATCGTTCTCATGTAAGACAATTTATTCAAAACTGTTGTGGACGCATAGCAAAAGCAACACAAGGGGCTGTCTTGTTATGTGCTCATCCTTCTGATTCAGGGATAGTACGTAAAACAGGTACAGGAGGTTCAACAGCATGGAATAATTCTGTACGATCCAGGTGGTATTTATCAAGACCTGACAGGGCTGACGCTTCTTACAATGAGCGTATTCTTTGCCGTAAGAAGTCCAATTATTCTGCATCTGAACAAGATAAAATTTCATTTCATTGGCAAAATGGATCATTTATACAATATGATGTAAGCTTCGATTCAGAAAGAATAGTAAGAGATAGTTACAGTAAAAAACTAGATTTGGAACGCATAAGAAGGCATGATGTTATTTTAGAATTAATTGCCAGCGAAGCATATATAGGTAAGGTTTATACTGCAGCACACTTTGCTAAGTATTTTGAAGGGAAATTAGGCCTTGGAAGTGAACGTAGCATTCGTGAAAGAATTGGCCATCTTGCAACTACTGGCAAAATAAAATTCTTTAGAAAAAGCCCCGAATGTGAACTATTAAGTACTAAATCAAAATATGGTTATTTATGTGTTGAAGATATGGAGCTTAAAGTATCTGAAGATCAATACATATCCATAAAGCCCGGTTATTACCTATCACCAACTAATGGAGTACTTATGCCAGTTGAAAACCCAGACATTTGGATGTGGTTTTAAGATGGCAAAACAAGATGGCAGGAGTCAAGTTGGAAGACAAGATGGCAGGAGTCAAGTTGGAAGACAAGAATTTACCAATCTGCCAATTATAAGATAATAAAAGCACAAGAAGATCAGTAGCTTATTCTAAAACAAGTTGGAAGTTGGCAGCGTATCAGAAGACAATTGCCAACTAGAATAGCGCACTTGAAGTCCTCTTCTATAGCAGGTTTGGGGAAGTTGGCTAATTGGCAAAAATCTATATATATATAAATATATACTATGCTATTATACATAGTATATATCAGTTAAGTGAAAGACTACCAACTTGACATTTTTTGAGGTCCTTTCATAATTTTGCTTTGTCTATGGAGTTGCAACCTATAATAAAAATATAAAGTAAAGGCAGTGAAAAACAAATGGTCCATAATTGCGTTTTAAGACGATTCTATGATCTGAGGATGAAATAACCACCCTGACCTAACTAACGCTTGTAACACCCTTTAAAAGGCAAATAAAAGGTATTCCATTGGTGCAAGTAAACTTACATGTAAGTTTAACATCATTTTCATTCATTGTAAAGAAAAAATTTGTATGAAGGTCTTATTTAGAAAACTCACTTGATCAACTATGCAGCTTTGGTTACTGAGCATGGATCAGTAGTGATTTTTTCAGCAGAAGATGATGCAAGTGAGATACACCGCCGCTTAGAACGACTTGACCCTAAGTGTGAAAGGTTAAAACATAAAGATAAATTATTTATTGTGCCACTGCCAAACGTCAGAGGATCACTTACAATACTCAGAAATGTTCGTGGTAAAATCGTCGAAGTTTCTCCTGAATTCGAATCTGTAATAAAACAGCTCGAGGAAATTAAAGATCTGAAATTGATAGTATTTGATCCACTTGCTTCATTTATCCATGCAGATATAAATGCTGATCCATCTGTAGGGGATTATCTGATGTGTCTATTGTCTGATCTAGCAAATAGTACTGGAGCTTCAATTGTTACTGCTCACCATATGAGAAAGCCAAAAGGAGAAAAACCTATACTAACTGTAGAACAAGCAAGAGAGGCAATAAGAGGAACTACTGCACTTGTTGACGGAGTTAGGTGTTCTTTTGCATTATGGCCTGCATCCATGGAATGTCAGAATTCAGTATTTAATGATCTGAAAGTCGCAAAAGTTAACAATGCAATTTATCAAGGAGCTATAGTTAAATCCAATGGGCCATCGGACAGGAGCATAAGAACTTACTTACGTTCGCCAATTGGCTTACTTGAAGATATATCTGAGCAGCTAAAGCTTAGTGAATTGTCTGATGAATACTTAAAAAAGATACTTACGCAAGCTATTACAATTTCAGCACAAGAAGGACATCCATTTACCCATACAGGTGGAGCAGGAATATTTAAACAAAGGCACAGATTATCAGCTATATTTCATAATATCAGTAGGCACAGGCTTGAGCACTTAGTACAGATTTTATTAAACGAACATAAGGTAGTGAAAGGTATGGCTGCAAACTCAAAAGAAGATAAATGGCTTGATGTACCAACTGGTCCTTTTGCAAGAGGTGAAGGTAAATTTAAGCTAGGTGCTGAGCTCGAGCTTCATTCTCCAATAACATTGAAACCTCAATTCTTTTAAAGTTAAAGGTGCTAGCAAGAAGTTTATTCTATGAAATCAAGAACTTGAGGTTTAGTAGCACCTAAAGAAAGTATAAAGGGATTAAGACGATAACCATGCCCTTTGTCAGAATATCCTGGCCAGCCAATACTCTCAATGACGTCTTTGCAATCAAGCCCAAGCTCTTCAAATAATTTTTCCTTTATTGCTTTGATCATTCTGTTTAGTGATTTTCTGATTTTGTGTTCTAAGTTGTGAATTTCCGGATTCAAACCCAAACGTTCTGCTAGTTGAGTGATATTAAGGAACTTATATTTTTCTGCAGGCAGCCCATCTTTAAAATTCTGCCAAAACTGAGCTAATAAAACATGCATGATATTAAGACGTGCTGCTGAGTGCTTACTGACAATTTCGACATTATTTATATAGATTGCGTTACCCCTAATATGTAAATACAGTATCCTAGGCTGAGATAGCTTAGTAGACGGAGTTTGCAACGTTTATTAATTTATCATGTTAAACAAGCGCATTATAGCACGTTTTCAATAAAAAGTGAAAATTTTTTGGACGAATTTTGAAATTACTACGTATATATATAATACAGGAGTCAAACTTTCAAATGTCAATTCTTACACAATCAGGAAGAGCAGCAATAGCAGCAAGTATAAAAGAGCAACCGATACATCTTGCTTGGGGGAGTGGTTGGGGAAGTAGCCATAGAGTCGAAAAAATTTCTTTCACCGATGATAAACTTAATTACCATCCCGTCAAAGATGTGAAGGTTGTTACAGCTTATCAGCCGAGTACAGACTATACAGTTGATAGCAATACTGGGGTTATTCAGCACATAGAAAACAGCTCTATTGTAGAGAATAGTGCAGTTACCATAGAGTATACTCAAGATACACCAGCAGAACTCATTACTTCTACAACATTACTCAAGGAAGTTGGACGTCGTGTTGGTGATGAGGATGGAGAACTTTTGACTCCGACAGGCAGGTTTAAGCCTTCTACTGTACCAACCAACAATCTCTACCTTAAATTCACTTTCGATTTCACGGACGCAGCAAATCAAGTGATAAGGGAACTCGGGGTTATGGTTGGTACAAAAGTGAAAAAAGAATTACCGCCTGGACAGAGATATTTTGAACCACAAGATATAGAAGACCCGGGAATTTTGTTAGTTTTAGAACACACGGTACCACTTATCAGAACTGCTGCCACAAGAGAGACCTTTGCCTTTGTCGTTACATTTTAGCAAAAGGGGAAAAAGATGACTTTAAATAGCTATTATAATCGCTCTGACAAAGAATACGAGAAAAGTTTATTCTTAGCAGGAAGAGGTTTGCAGTCAGCAGAATTAAATGAGATTCAAGATTACGCTCTTTTGAGGCTCAAAGGCATAGGAGATGCGATATTCCGCGATGGTGATGTTATAGCAGGAAGCGATTGTATCATAGATGGGGAAAAAGTTACACTTGAAGCAGGAAAAATCTATCTTCGTGGAGCAGTTAGAAAAGTCGAAAAAGAAAAATTTACTATTCCACTTAATACTATAGTTCGCATAGGTGTTTATTATGTAGAATCAACCATTACAGAACTTGAGGATGAAAATCTTCGTGATCCTGCGGTTGGTACGCGTAATTACCAAGAAGTAGGGGCAGCAAGACTTAAAGCAACGATTATTTGGGGTTATCAAGCAGAGAGTGTTACTGTTAACTCTGCAAATGGGGAATTTTATCCAATTTACAATATTGAAAACGGAGTATTAATAGAACATTCGCCGCCACCACAAGCAAACATAGTAACCACTGCACTTGCCCGTTATGACAAGGAGGCAAATGGATCTTACGTAGTAAATGGCCTAGAAGTAATGTTTTTGCAGAGGGAAGAGGGAGAAAGAGGGGCACAAGTATTTGTGATTAATGAGGGAAAAGCTCATGTTGATGGCTATGAGACTCAGTTACCTCACAGTATTCGAGTGTATTTTGATGAAGATCCAGATATAAAAGCAGTTAAATCAGAATTTCACACCTTTCAGCCAAATAGCCAAAGAGTAATGGAACTTAAAGTTCATGATTTTCCGGTTAGTGAGATAAAAAGGATAGATATAACTGTTCAGAAGACAATTACCGTTACTCACGGTTCATACTCTGGAGTTGTTGATCCGATACCTGACTCTGCAGTTCAGGAGATTATTCAAGTTAAGCAAGGTGATGTAATCTATGAAAATAGTGCAGATTACAAGCTCAGTGGAGGAAACATTGATTGGTCATTACCAGGGAAAGAGCCAGCTCCAGGGAGTAGTTACCTGATAACCTATCGCTGTCGCACTCATGTAAGCCCTGAAGATGTGGATGAACAAGGATGTAAAATAAAGGGGGCGGTTGATGGCAGTTTAGTTTCAGTTGATTACACTTGGAAAATGCCCCGCTTTGATTTAATCACTCTAGATGCAAAAGGAGTGGTAAGAAGAATAAAAGGAATTGCTCATCCATGGCGACCATCGATGCCTAAAGCCCCTAGCGGACAATTGCTGCTTTGCTATATTCATCAGACGTGGAAAAAAGGGGAAGAGTGGAAAATAAAGATAGTGAATAATGCTATCCATGCTGTACCGATGAACGAATTGGAAGCAATGAAAAAAGGAATAAATGATCTTTATGCATTAGTTGCCGAAGAACGTCTGCGTAATGATGCAAATTCAAGGGATCCGACAGCCAAAAAAGGAGTATTTGTTGATCCCTTCTTTGATGATGATATGCGTGATCAGGGTATTTCCCAAACTGCAGCAATTGTAAACAAGGAACTAATTTTGCCGATTGATGTAGAAGTTGCTGACGTTGAAAAGGGGAAAAAACCATATCTTTTGCCGTATGAACTTGAGCCAGTATTGGAGCAGCTTTTACAGACTAAAAGTGAAAAAATTAATCCTTATCAGGCTTTTGATCCAGTACCAGCAAAAGTTACCATGAACAAAAACATCGATCACTGGACAGAGGTAAAAACAAATTGGTCAAGTCCAGTGACAAGAGAATTTAATACTAGAGAAACAACAGAGCTATTGTCAAGTAGTACGTATGAAGCTGAATTTATGAGAGAAGCAGTACAAGGTTTTGAGATCGAAGGATTTTCGGTCGGTGAGAAACTTAAAGAAATAAAATTCGATGGCATCAGCATTCAACCCTTAAATTAAAAGTAGAAAAAAAGTGAACAATCAAGGACGAATAAGTGGAAAAATAAAAATCCCAGCAAATATTCCAGCCGGTACTAAATTAGTGCAATTTTACGGGGATAAGGGAAGCTATGGAGAAGCAACGTATACTGGTAAAAAAACTATTACCATAGAAGAGCGAAGAAGAGTTTTTGCCAGCAAACGTGTTGATCCTTTAGCACAGACATTTACCTTGGATGAGAGTAGGCATATAGGAGGTGTAGAGTTATGGTTTACAAATAGCGGCAAAAAACGTGTTGTTGTGCAGATTAGGGAAACAACAGTTGGAGTGCCCTCGCAAACAGTTATTGCTGAAAATTCCATCGAGCCAACTAAGATCAATACTGATGGCACAGCAACACGTATAACTTGGTCACCAGTATTTTGCCATGGAGGGCAGGAATATGCAATAGTTTTACTTACCGATGACGGGGAAAATGCGGTCAAAGTAGCAGAACTTGGCAAATATGATGCAGTAAACAGCAGATGGGTAACGAGTCAACCATATCAAGTAGGAGTATTACTGTCATCGAGCAATGCAAGTACCTGGACACCGCATCAGAATTTTGACCTTACTTTTCGACTTTTAGCAGCAAAGTTCACTGAAAGTTCTCACGTTATAGATCTTGGCAAAGTTACTGTAAATAATACATCAGACTTAATCGCTCTAACCAACGTAGAAAAAGTAGGTTTTGATACCAATGTAGAATTTATCTTAACAGATGAGGAGGGCAAAGAAAATTTTCTGTCGGATAATTTGCCGCTCGCACTGCGTGAAAGACTATCTGGAGAGCTAACAGTAAAAGCAAACCTAAAAGGTGGGAAAAAAAGAAGTCCAGTACTTTATCCAGGTTTGCAGTTAGTTCTAGGGAATATGGGGGAAGAAGGAGATTATGTCACGAGGAGCATTACAGCAGGATCCAACACTAAGATAACAATTACCTACGATGCGCTGATATCTGGTACTGCAGACGTTAAAGCTTATGTAGAGAAAAACATGGGAGAATGGCAATTAGTAAATTTAACATCGGGGAAGCCGATTGGAGAAAATTGGGTAGAGAGAGTCCATGTACTGACGAACTTTAATGCCAGTGAGACAAGGGTAAAATTAGTCTTGAGTGGAACGGTTGTCTATCGTCCAAGAGTGAAAAATTTAAGAGTGATTATCACATAAATCAATGCCAAATGATGAAACGAGGCGTGGATATCCTTTGCCGCATCCAGAGAACATTGCGGTAGAAGATGTAGTACGTATTCGCAGAGCCATAGAAAAGATAGATGAAGATATGAGTGAAAGAGAAGATGAACTAAAAAATAATTTTAAAAGATTTAGATTTGAAACTTTTTTGAATTTTTGGGAATGAAAGAAGCAATAGAAGCATTACACCAAAGGATAAAGGATTTAGCAGCAAATAGCACACCTGATCAACTGGCGTATCTTGCTAAGTCATTGGAATTGATAATAGATAAAAAAGTTATTTCCAACGTTAACATTGTGCAGATGACTGAGGTAAAAGGGATAATTGATGCACTACAAAAGAGACTTAAGGATTTAGCAGCAAATAGTACACCAGATCAACTAGCATATCTTGCTAAAGCATTGGAATCAATAGTCGACAAAAGTGCAGTGTCTGAAATTGTATACATGACAGATGAAAAGTTGAAAGAACTCCTAAACGCTGCAAGATCGCACTTGAATGATATAAACACCAACAAGACAAATTCAATATCGGCGATAACTGTAGCAAAGACAAAGTCTGTAAATGAGATCAATACGCTAAAAACTAATACCTTGGATACTTTAAAAACGTCATCAGATTCATATGTATCACTACTTGACACGAGAAAGGATGCGAATATTGCGGCAATAAACAGTATTAGCAACAGTCATAAAGATGGTCTTAAAGGTTTAGTAGAAGATTTTCGTGCTATTAATAATGTACCACCTGGCTCATCAATTATAGGAGAAATAGAAACTCGAGATGAGCAATTAAAAGCATCCCTTACAAACGAGATAAAAATTAGGGAAAATCAGCTAAGAACACTCACAACCAAATTTAACTCCATCAATGATGTGCCTAGCAGTTCATCAATTATGAGAGAAGTGAAAAAGAGGAATATGGTTGAACCAGGGTCATTACCTTTCTTGTTTGGTGTGCTCAGTAGAAAAAATAATTACTATGGTGACGGAGCTTTCACAACTGAATTAGGTCAATGGAGCAGCGATATAACAAAAACCGACTATATGTTGCAACTACTAGCAGGTAGCCATACATACGATACAAGTTACGTTAGTTTTTATCGGCCAAGACAACTCAGTTTTATAGAGGGAAATAAAGGAACATTTATTTACGGAGAGTCATATACAAGCAGTGACTCCACGAGTCGTAATCAGATATATTACTACCCGTATGCTGCACTTGGAGTAATATTTGTAAAAAACACCACAAGTAGTGATATAACAAGAACATTAAACTTTGTTGGTACATCTTTTTGGAGTTCAGGGTATGAAGGAGCAGGAGCATTTGTAGGAACGCCAGATAATACCAATTATAATAAATCAAGAGTTTCAAGAATAACATGGAAAAATGTTTACCAATACACAAGTTCAACTATAGTACTTCCCAAAGTAAATGATAAAGGTATAATAAGCTATTTGAGTTATAATGGCGTATAGTGTGGATTTAAGGGAAAGGGCAGTATCGATGATAGAAAAAGGGAAGTCAAAGGTTGAGGTGGCAGAGCTTTTGGAGATAGGAATAGCAACTCTGTACCGCTGGTTAAGAAAGAAAGCCTAAGGCCATCGAAAAACGGCAGCTTTATTCGAAAAATAGACCCAAAAATACTCGAAGAATATGTTAAAAAGAATCCAGATCATACGCTGGCAGAGATGAAACAAAATCTTGGATTTGGAATAAATTCAATTTGGTATAGGCTGAAACAGCTAAGAATTACTTTAAAAAAAAGTTACACTATATCAAGAGCGCAATCAAGAAGATAGGCAGCGATTTACCGATAAAATCTCAAAAATAGACCATTCCAGCATCTTATA
>NZ_CACTIU010000002.1:0-38324 GCF_902713635.1 Wolbachia endosymbiont of Cardiocondyla obscurior
GAACATAAGACGCCGATACATTAAGTAATCCTTACCTTTTAATCTGCAGATTGGCGAAAGCAAATACAATAGCTTCAGTTTCATGATAAGGGGGCTGGCGGAGTTTGTCAAGTAAGTTTTTTGTTTCTGCGGGCTACTACCCTTTCTTGGTGGACTAAAATCACAACAGCTGCAGAACCTAAATTGCTTCATACTACACCTTTCCCCTGAAACTAAAATCTATATACTTAACTTTAGAAACTTTAAAATAAGATGCGATCTAATATTAGGCAGTTATTTTACTATATAAAGCCTAATCTATCTTATTTCATCATAGCTTTTATTGCAGTTTTATTTTCAGCCTTAACGATCCTCCTCTTTGGCAGAGGCTTAAGCAATATAATTGATTCTGGCACAGAGCACGATTTTACTACCAAACTATTAGTTGCAATACTTATAGTTTTAGCCATTTCTCTCACTGCATTTACTCGGTTATATTTCATTGGCATTGGCAGCGAGAAAGTTATCGCAAGAATCAGATATGACTTATATAGCAGTATCACTAACTTGCAACCAAGTTTCTTTGAGAACACAGGTGTACAAGATGTTATCTCAGCGTTAATTACTGATACCTCTGTGCTGCAATCAATAATAAACAGCAGCTTACTAACCATATTACGAAATTTTGTGATTCTGATTGGCAGTGTTGCTATGTTATTATATACAAATATACAACTAACTGCGTATGCAGCCGCAATAATACCTATACTACTCATTATCATGACCTCACTTGGAAAAAAAGTGCGTAGCCATGCACGCTTTGCCCAGGATAAATTAAGTGAGCTTGCGTCATTTAGTGAGGAAAATTTTAGATCTATAGTGACTATCAAATCGTTTGTACTCGAGGAAAACGAAAAAATCCGTTTTAAGGAACATTTAAACTCAGTATCAAAATCATACGTAAAATTAGTACTCTTGCGTGCTATTTTAGTAACTCTAGTTATCACGTGTGTGATAGGTTCACTAGTTGTTTTGCTCTTTTTTGGTATTAAAGAAGTCTTAAGCAATAATATAACTATTGGAGAACTCTCCTCATTTGTGTTTTATTCAGCGCTCGCAGCAGGAGCTATAAATAATTTGAGCGATAATATCAGTGATTTACAACGAGGTCTTGGAATAGTAGAGCGTTTATTTGAATTTAAAAATATGAAAAGCTCTATAGCAGATCCCGATGATCCTATAAAAATTTGTAGTGTTCAAAAGGGAATTTCGTTTAATGGCGTAACATTTTTTTATGAATCTCAGTCTGATAAGCCAGCGTTAAATAACGTATCATTTTCTATAGAGGCAGGTCAAGCAGTATCAATTGTTGGACCATCTGGCAGTGGTAAAAGCACCATTTTAAAGCTTCTGCTCCGTTTTCATGATCCAAACAAAGGTAGCATTACTATCGATGGGCACAACATTAAGTCAATTGCGCTAAATGACCTCAGATCGTTGTTTGGCTTAGTGCCACAAGATCACATGATATTCTCTTGCTCAATAATGGAAAATATACTATATGGCAAACCAGGTGCCGAATATGAGGAAGTGAAGCAAGCAGCCATCAGCGCTTATGCAATGGAATTTATTGATAAGCTGCCTGATAAATTTGATACATTTGTAGGAAAAAGAGGATTAAAACTTTCTGAAGGACAAAAACAACGTATTGTAATAGCAAGGGCCATACTCAACAATCCTCAGGTTTTAATACTGGATGAAGCAACCTCTGCCCTTGATTACAAAAGTGAGAACCTCGTGCAAAAAGCATTGAGCAAGTTAATGCAAAACAGAACAACAATCGTAATTACACACAGGCTATCAACCGCACTCAAGACTGACAAGATTATAGTAATTAATCATGGAAAAGTAGAAGAAGTAGGCACTCATGACTCTCTAATAAGTAAAGACGGGCTATATGCAAAACTGGCGAAGATACAGTGGAATTGAAAGAAAATTTAAATCATACCGTTAGTTGATATGCTAGATTTATAATTAAAATTATTAAATTTTTAATTTTATTATTTTATAATGGTTCCATAGTTATCCGGAAATTTCGTGATCTGTAGTTTCTTTCATTCACGTTATATTCATAGCTTGTTCTATCTTAATGTAATTCCAATTTTGACTGTATAGGAGGTCTCTATGTTAAAACATAACTATAGTGATAAAATCAATAATCGCTATTCATATACTAACAAATTTTCTTATAGTGATGAGGGTGTAGACGAGACGATCAAGGATAAAATCACAACTGAAGATCAGGTAGTAACTGATGATGTTGAAGAGCCTGATGCTGGTAATGATGGTTACAGCGAAGGTATGGCTTTCTCTTACCATGGTTACGGCAACGACTTAATATAAACTCTGATCCAGGAAGATAAAATAGTTAAGATAAACCTTCAACTAGTCCCACTTATTCACTATACTGCTATAGATTTTATAGCAATATAGTGAATGAACATTTTTAAGCAGATTTCTTCTCTAATCTTTAGTAAATTGAATGAGTTGAAACAAAGGGGTGTTATAAGCACAAGTGCAGCAAACTTTATCATAGAGCCTCCAAGCAATAGAGTCCATGGAGACATTTACACAAATGTTGCTATGGTGCTTGCAAAGCATGAAAAGAAGAATCCCATTGAAATTGCAGAGGTTTTAGCCAAAGAATTTGAACTTTTTGATGAAGTTGCAAAAGTGGAAATAGCAGGCTCTGGTTTCATCAACATGCACTTAAAAATAGAAGTGTGGCATGGAATTTTAAAACAAATAAATGAGCTAAAAACAGAGTTTGGCACCCTAGATATAGGGAACAATCAGGCCATTAATGTTGAATTTGTATCTGCAAATCCAACTGGTCCACTGCATATTGGTCATGCAAGAGGGGCAGTATTTGGTGACGTTCTGGCAAATTTATTGAAAAAAGTTGGTTATAAAGTTACTAAGGAATACTATATTAATGATGCTGGAGCGCAGATAGATACGCTAATTCGGTCAGTATATTTGCGGTATAAGGAAGCTCTGGGAGAAAAAATCAGCATCGAAAAAGGTTTATACCCAGGTGAATATTTAAAACCAATAGGGACTGGGCTGGCCAAAAAATATGGCGCAGAGCTTCTAGAAAAGCAAGATAATCAAGTGATTAGAGACTATACTTTAAGTTCTATCTTAGAAATCATAAAGGAAGACATGAACTTACTTGGAGTAAATCATGATGTTTTTACTTCAGAGTATGAGCTACAAAAAAGTGGCAAAATTGAAGAGAGTATAAAGATATTGTCTGACAAGGGTCTAGTGTATGAAGAGTACCTGGAGAAACCAAAAGGCAAAGAAAGCGAAAATTGGACTTCCAGAAAAGAGATGCTATTTCGCTCTACAAAATTTGGTGATGACGTTGACCGTGCATTGAAGAAAGAGGACGGCAGTTGGACTTATTTTGCCTCGGATATCGCTTACCATTTTGATAAGATATCGCGTGGTTTTAACAATATGATCGTAGAGCTTGGTAGTGACCACGGCGGTTATGTCAAAAGACTCAAAGCAGTCGTCTCTGCGCTCAGTGATGATCAAGCAAAAATAGAGGTAAAACTGCATAATATTGTGAATTTTTTCGAGAACGGCAAACCTGTTAAGATGTCCAAAAGATCAGGAAACTTCCTAACAGCAAGAGATGTAGTGGAAGAAGTTGGCAGGGACATAACTCGTTTTATAATGCTAACACGCAAGAATGATATGGTCTTGGACTTTGATTTTGCTAAAGTTAAAGAACAGTCAAAAGACAACCCTATTTTTTACGTGCAATATGCGCATGCTCGTGCTCATTCGTTAATGCGTAATGCTCCAAAAGAGCTCCCAACAGCAGATCCTTCACTTTTAAGGACAGGTGGAGAGCTCTTCCTCATAAAAACCTTAGCAAAGTGGCCAGATGTGGTAGAAATTGCAGCAAGGCTTTGTGAGCCACACAGAATTACTTTCTACTTACTTGAAGTTGCAGAAGCGTTTCACGTTTTATGGGGGTATGGCAAGAGTGATTTAAACATGCGTTTCATACTGGAAGACAACTTAAACCTCACCGCTGCAAGAATGTTTCTCGTGCAGGCCTTAGCACACGTCATCGCTTCTGGACTTTCTATCTTCAATATAGAGCCTTTGGAAGAGATGAGTTGATTTTTTTATGCAAGATTGTTTTTTCAACGAATAGAGAAGTTGACAAAATTAAGTAAAAATGTTATAGTTTATAGTAGTATTTTCTGGTTAATATATGGCTCACAGTCAAAAAAAGCTCAATGTTAATGTAAGTTTTGACAGTAAATTGGCTCAGTATCTTACAGAAATGGCAGAGACTCAAAATAAAACTATTCCTGAAGTTTTAGTAGATTTAGTGGAAGAAGAGTTCGAAGAAGATGTAGAGCTATCCAAAATAGCTGACGATCGCCTCTCTGAAGGTGAAGAAGAAGTAGAGGATGATGAAAACATCTGGAAATAAAACTTACACTATAAAATTCTTAAAAAATGTTATTGAAAAAGAAATTCCAGCTCTTCCGGCAAAGATTAAATTAATGGTTCAGGAGGCCATAAAGAAACGCCTTACAGTTGATCCTTTTAATCTAGGAAAGCCTTTATGTCATAGCTTTAGAGGGCAATATAGGATAAGGGTTAGCAACTACTGTATAATTTACAGCATAAATCATTCAGAGCGCAGAGTACTTATTACTGCAGTGGGGCATAGAAAAAACATTTACAAACACAGGAGATTACACAATTAAAAATATAAGAAAGATCTCACCGCTGCAACTTGTCCAAGCCTTAGCACACGTCATTGCTTCTGGACTTTCTATCTTTAATATAGAGCCGTTAGAAGAAATGAGTTGATTTTTTTTTGTTACAATATGTAATGATCAAAATATTATTCAAAGTAGGGTAAAGTTATGACGATCAGTTTTAGGGAGTATTCAACTGTATTCACTGAAGTTGCGGAACAGACAGATTTAAATGGAAATAACATAATTGAAAGAATAAAAGGGCATTAGCATAGATCCCGCTAACAAGCAGCGGGATGACGGTTGTCAGGGTGTCAGGCTAGTACCTTCTCTTGTCATCCCAGTGCCCAGACACTGGGATCCAGAAAAGTTTGCTTGTTCACAAGCAAACTAGCATGGAAAGTGGTTACAACATTTTCGATGAGATTATATGGAAAACTGTATTCCAGTGTCAAGCACTGGAATACATCACAGGGGCACTGGAATGACACCCTTTACGGGCTCTTAAATTGTAACTATAAATGTTTAAGAAATTTACCAAATAAAAAAAAGGCAAAAGAAGCCCCATGGTGGTTGGCTATTTACTATGTACTAAAATATCGGCGTTTTTTTTATTCTAAAACGCTTGATTAAGAGCGATTTAGCTGCTTTTAACTTGCAACTAACCTACACCGCAAGTGTTTAAGAAATTTACTAAGCAGGAAAAAAGGCAAAGAAACCCCGTAGTAGCTAGCATTCAAATTCTCCCTTGTCAATTTGACGTTTTTTACTGTCTTAAACGCTTTGTAAGCGCGTTTCGGCTTATATAGATAAAAACCTAAAAATTTTTAAAGACATGCGATGCACGTAGTGCGAAAAATTAAACATGAGACGCCAAATACCCTAAGTTTTTTGTCATTAACCTGCACAGATTGCGAAGATAAATAAATAGCTTCAGTTTCATGATAAGGGGGTTGGCGAAGGGTGTCAAGTAATTCCGTTCCTTATGGGTAAAAAAAGAGAAACTCTAAGTTGCAGCCGCACAATGTTTCTCTTTTCTGCTGTTGATGATTATTTCGCCTATTGTAACTGCCGCTAGAATAAAGCAATAATATACCTGTGTTAATAAAGAAATAGGTGATACAGAGGCGATGCTACCTGCTAGCAATAGTTGGGAACCATAAGGTAAGATACCTTTTGTAGCACAAGCAAAAACATCTAATAAGTATGCGCTGCGATGTGGCGCAATACTGTGTTTTTGTGCAAGCCTTTTTGCAATGCCACCACTTAGTAAAATAGCAATGGTATTATTGGCAACTAAGGTAGTAAACATAGACGCAATTCCTGCTATCACAAATTCAGCTTTAGTTTTTGTGATATTGCTTTCATCGATGAGTTTATGCAACGCTTTTTGACCTTGCTTGTACATTATATGGCTCAATCCACCGATAAATAGAGCAAATATCACTATTTCGTTTACTTTTTTGAAACCGTCATACACGTCATGAGGAAATTGAATGATAGCATAGTCAAAAAAAGTTATTCCTAGCACACCAGCAATAATTATGTTTATAGTTATTGTTACTAAAGTGGCGACTTCAAGCAGCCCCATGATTATTAAAGAAATGTAAGGAATAATTTTTATTATAGAATAATAATCTAAATTTGATATAGAAATAATTTTTGTACTATTTGAGGCAACTGCTAGGTAGATGAGTGTTATAATGCTGGCAATAAGTGCAACTTTAGAGTTCATTTTAAGTTTATCTTTTGCTGAAGCTTCCTGTGAAGAAACAGATGCAATGGTGGTATCAGATATCATCGAAAGGTTATCGCCAAACACGGCACCACCTACTACAGTTGCAGTTCCTATTTCGAGACCAAAAGCTCCACTTTTTGCCAGATTAACAGCTATAGGTACCATCAGCGCAACAACTCCCATAGATGTGCCAATTGCAGTTGAAATAAAAGCAGAAGCCAAAAATACTCCAGGCAGCAGTAATCTTGCTGGAAGGAAATTAAGAATTAAATTAGCAACAGTGTCTGCGCTACCAATTGATTGAGTAACTGCAGAAAATGCTCCAGAAAATAAAAAAATTAAACACATAGTAAGGGTGTTTTTGTCACCCATGCCCTTGATAACAGTATCGATGTTATGCTGAGTTTTATTTGTACCACGTGAGACAGCAAAAAATAGTGCTGGTAACAAGCATATTACTGGTGAAACCTGATGAAGTGGATTATCAGTTCCGATAAAAGAAAAATAAGCACCACTTCCAAGATACAAGATTAAAAAAATAATCAAGGGGACAAAAGCTGTCATTTTACTGTACCTAAACTTATAACTATAACTAATTAAGTGGTTTTAAGCAAGTTTGGTTTTCACTAGTTCTACAGGAAGTCAATAGCAGAGTTTTAAACTTCATATTTAATCTACTAAATAAATAGCACATGTAGCTTATTGCTTGACAATAGGATCTAATTGTTGTCTAGATTCCAGCATCACGCGCACAACTGTACGAACATTTGTTTGCGAAGAAATGTTATAGCTGGTTTTGCCTCAAACACAAAGATGTCATCCGAGTAGCTGACTACTTGGATCCAGAAAATTTTGCTGCGAGTAAGCAAATTTGTTTGGTGAGCATAGAAAGTGGAATGTGTAAGCGCAGCCTCAACAGGTTGTCATCCAAGTAGCTGACTACTTGGATCCAGCTGAGTTGGTGAGTATAAAAGTATAGCTAACGCGAGCTCTACGTCATACCGCCGCAGAATAATTAACCGTCATACCGCGATTCATTCGCAGTATCCCTTCGCGGTATCCCTTAGCCGCTAACAAGCAGCGGGATACTATCTACACCGTCATACCGCGATTCATTCGCGGTATCTCAGCCGCTAACAAGAGATCCAGCTAACAAGCAGCGGGATGACGAGTTACTATACCGCTGCGAACCGTCATACCGCCGTGGTATCTCTAGATCCCGCTAACACGTAGTGGGATGACGATTGTCAGGGTAGCTGTCATCCCAGTAGCCTCTTTCTCTTGTCATCCTAGTGCCCTGACTACTTGGATCCAGAAAAAAGAATGGTGTCATGAAAGTAGCTGACACTGGTCTCCATCCAAAAGGGTGTCATCCGAGTAGCTTGACTACTTGGATCCAGGAAACTTAATTGCAAGTAATGCATTGGGTTTGGTGAGTATGGGTTTTGCGTTATAGAATGAAGCACTTTTTGTGAATTTGTAAAGAAAACTGGATCCAAGTAGTCAGGGCACTGGGATGACATCATCCTTTTTTTTGGATTCCAGACTGGAATGACAGCAGTCCTACGTCATACCGCGATTCATTCGCGGTATCTCTAGATCCCGCTAACAAGCAGCGGGATGACGGTTGTCGTTTAGCTATAAATATTTAAGAAATTTACTAAACAGAAAAAAAGGCAAAAGAAGCCCCGTAGTTGGCTAATTACTTACATTATACTTTCAAGTATGGCGTTTTTTTATTCTAAACGCTTAATAACCGCGACTCAGCTGCTTTTAAATGCAACTAACCTTAGCTATAAATATTTAAGAAATTTACTAAACAGAAAAAAAGGCAAAAGAAACCCTAGGGTAGCTAGTTATTCACTATCCATTTTTTAAGTTGGCGTTTTTTTATGTTTTAAACGCTTTATAAGCGCGTTTCAGCTTATGTAGGTAGAAGTTTGATAAAGACATAAGGTGCACATAGTGCAAAAAATTAAACATGAGACGCCAGATACGTGAGTTTTTTTGTCATTTAATCTGTACAGAGAAGATAAATAAATAGCTTCAGTGTTTATGATAAGGGGGCTGGCGGAGTTTGTCAAGCAAGTTTTTTATTTCTAGCGGTTGTTGCCAAAAACTATACAAGAAGTCTATTGAAATTACGTATATCAATCGTTGTAAAATCACACAATTGCTCTGTAGAGCTATGCCCTGTAATAATTACTATACCATTTTGCTCAGAGCGTATTGAGATTAGGTTCAGCACTAATTCACACGTTGCACTATCAAGATTACAAAATGGTTCATCTATCAGCCAAACGTTTGCATTAGAAATCAAGAGGCGAGCAAGCGCAACTCTCCTTTTCCAGCCTGCAGAAAGTTCGCCATATCTAATATTAAGTACAGGTTGCAACTGCAAGCAACAAATAGCTGCCACAATCAATTCTCTAGTATTTCGTATTCCTGCCCAGAATTCTACGTTTTGAGCAACAGTTAAGCTATCTTTACAGGCATTCTTATGGCCTATATAGACCATAGAAGGTATATAGGATTTTGGATCATCATATATATCTTTTCCGCAGTGCCTTATATTGCCTGATACCGGTGGTAAAAGTCCAGATAAACTTCTAATTAAGCTGGTTTTACCACTACCATTTGGACCAGTGATTAGAATCTTTGATTTTAGCTCAGCTTTAAAACTGAGATTCTTAAATAGTACCTTATTATTACGAGCGCAGGATAAATTTTCACATTCAAGCATGGATTATCTGCCCTTCCCCTTATGTTTACCTTGAGTTGAAGCCTGAGCCTTAACAAACAGCTCCCAAAATCCTTTCTGTCCGCCTTCTCTATGTATCAATTGTGCAAAACGCTGCATTAAACCATTACCCATCATAACCATCTTTGTCCATTTACCTACCGGTTTTGCTATGTCAACTATTTCTGGATCTTCTTTATAAACTTGCACATCTTTTTGTTTCTCGCGTAGCGTTTCTTGTTGTTTCATCAACTCTTTTTGCTTATTTTTTTGATATAATTCATTGAATTTTCTGTCTTCTTCCCACTCTTCTTTAAAAACTTTTCTAGGAAATATGATTTTTCTAATGCGATTTTTGTATATTTTTCTCAAAAAGAGAAATACTGCAGCTACAGCAAGTAATGTTACGCTATATAATATGATCTGTGTAAGTGGCATTTCCTGTATCTAATTCATTAAAAATACCCTTACTATTATACCATAATTATAGAAATTGTGCAATTTTTTTGCGGGTAAAGACAATATAAAAGCAGTACTGCTCTATTTCGAAAATTGCGCAAATATCTGACGAACGGGCTTGTATGTAATAAGGTTTATTTCTATACTTCTTAAAGAATTTAGAAGTAAAACAAATATGAACTGCTATAAAACTCATACGTGCAATGAACTGAGGAAGAACGACGTAGAAAAGGAAGTTACCCTTTCTGGATGGTTATATCGTAAGCGCGACCATGGTAACCTAATTTTTGTTGATTTAAGAGACTTCTACGGAATCACTCAGCTAGTATTTAATAATGACAAAGACTTTTTTGATGAGATATCAAATTTAAAATTGGAGAGTGTAATTACTGTTACAGGAATAGTTGAAGCTAGAACTGAAGATACGGTAAACAGCTCTATTTCTACCGGAGAAATCGAGGTGATAGTCAACAATTTGCGCGTTGAGTCGGAAGTTGAGTTCCACTTTGATGAAGAAATAGCAAAAGAAGAAAGAAGTATATTGGCAAGCATTACCGGCGAGCAAGAATACCCAGAAAACATGAGATTTAAATATCGATTTCTTGACTTAAGACGTGAAAAAGTCCGCAACAATATTATTTTGCGCTCACAAATTATTGCAGAGCTCCGCAAGCTCATGATAGAGCGAGGATTTTTAGAGATTCAAACTCCAATACTCACTGCTTCCTCTCCTGAAGGAGCACGCGACTACCTAGTGCCAAGCAGGCTAAATCCTGGCAAGTTCTATGCATTGCCACAAGCTCCGCAGATTTTCAAACAGTTGCTCATGGTTTCAGGGTTTGATAAATATTTCCAAATTGCACCGTGTTTTCGTGATGAAGACGCAAGGGCTGACCGTTCTCCGGGAGAGTTTTATCAGCTAGATCTTGAAATGTCTTTTGTAACTCAAGAAGACATCTTTCAGATTATTGAGTCTACCTTATATAGAGTGTTTGCTAAATTTTCTCGTAAGTCTGTTGATAAAGATTTTCCACGTATTACATATAAAGAAGCAATGCTTAAATATGGTTCTGATAAGCCAGATCTGCGCAATCCACTATTAATCAGCGATGTTACAGAAATTTTTCGTGATTCAGGGTTCAATATTTTCAAAAGCAATATTGAGCGTGGTATGGTAGTGAGAGCCATCCCTGCACCTAAAACAGCAGAGGAACCACGCAGCTTCTTTGATAAAAAGATAGAACATGCGCAAAAAGAATTCGGTGCTAAGGGTCTCGGATATATAACGTTTGATAAAGATGGAACTGCGAAAGGCCCAATTGCTAAATTTCTTGATGAAAATAGGCTAAACCACATAAGAGAAGCAACAAACATAGAGCCAGGAGATAGTGTATTTTTTGCTTCTGACAAAGAGAATGAGGCGGCAAACATTGCAGGAAAAGTACGCACTCTTTTAGGGTCAGAACTCAGTCTTATAGATGATAATATCTTCAAGTTTTGTTGGATCATTGATTTTCCATATTTTGTATATGACGATAAAAGTAAAAAAATCGATTTCTTTCATAACCCATTCTCCATGCCACACGGTGGTCTGAAAGATTTAGAGGACAAAAATCCACTGGATATCCTTGCTTACCAATATGATCTTGTTTGCAATGGAATAGAACTGTCAAGTGGGGCGATTCGTAATAACAAACTGGATATCATGTATAAAGCTTTTGCCATTGCAGGTTATAGCCGGGGAGAAGTTGATACAAGATTCGGTGCACTTGTACGTGCATTCAGATTTGGTGTTCCTCCTCATGGTGGAATAGCACCAGGAGTTGATAGAATAGTTATGCTGCTTGCTGATGAGCCAAATATTCGTGAAGTAATCTGTTTTCCTATGAACCAGCAAGGTGAAGATGTTCTAATGGGTGCTCCTTCCAAGGTGGAGGATAAGCATTTACGTGAATTATCCTTGAAGGTTATTGAATGAAAAATTTTATAGCAAGGAGCACCGGTTAATGATATATTAGGTTATGTTAAATTGAAAGACCATGAATAATATCCAAAAAGCAATACTATCGGGCATGATCTGTAACATGATTGTGTGGTATGAACTCACTCTTTTTGGAGTATTAACAGATACAATCATCAACGTTTTTTTCCCATCAGAAGATCATTATTTGAGTACACTCAAATTCCTTGGTGTTTTTGCAATTGGTTTTGCGTTTAGACCAATTGGTGCAGTAATTTTTGGTTATATGGGAGATAAGTATGGCAGAAGAAAGACTTTACTTACTTCAGTAATATTAATTTCAATATCATCCACAATTATGGGAATTATACCTGGGTATAAAGAAATAGGGTTGCTTTCACCTGTATTGCTTGTGTTTTGTAGAATAGTGCAAGGAATAACTGCAGGAGGTGAAACAAGCATTAATACAGCATTTACGATAGAGCATTCAAAAGATAAAAAAAATCTAGGTTTCTTAGGAAGTATGAAGCCCTTTAGCGGAGCCCTTGGAACGCTCTTATGCATAACAATGATATTTATCTGCAAAAGAGTTACAGGTGAGAACTATGAAATATGGGGATGGAAGTTGCTTTTTTATTTTTGCTTTTTTTTGGGGACAATAGGTTTTTTAACTAGGTACATATTAAAAGAAAGCTTAGCATATAAAACTAATAAGTACGCTAATAATTTAGCACATTCACCATTGTTAGAACTAGTAAGAAACTATAAAAGACCGCTTATTATTTCAATCAATCTGGGAATTGCTCAGAATGCAATTGTCTACGCAGCAATAATGTTTTATAATATATCAATAAAAGAGCTAGTTATTTTATCTATTAGTGTTAAAGATTTAATGAGGATAGTAATACAGGTTGTATTTGCAGCATCTGCGGTACTTTTTGCAATTTTATCTGATAAAGTTGGAAGAAAACGCGTAATGATTCCTGTACTGATTATGCTATCTCTGATTGGTACATGTGTATTACCATTATTATCTTCCGTTAACCACTATGTCGTAATAATAACTTACTTATTGATTACTATACCAGTAGGTGCATCTTTTGGAATATATGGTTCTGTTATTTGTGAACTGTTTCCAACAAAAGTAAGATGCACTGGCGTAAGCTTAGCAAATAATATATCTGCAGGAATTTTTGGTGGCCTTTCTCCATACATATGCATGTGGCTTATAGAAAAAACCGAAACAAAACTTGCAGCAGGCATTTATCTTACTGCCTGCGCATTAATTAGCCTAATATCTGTGCTTCAAATTAAAGCCAAAGACAGAAAAGTTGATTGGTGAAATCGTTTCAGTCGAAAAATAGCGCTTCAATGGATTTTTCGATGTGTTTAGTGATAGGAGCGGTGATAGTGATTTCTTTATTGTTTGGCAGTTTTAAAGATAAAGAATGCGAATGAAGGTGAATTTTATTTGCTATCCCATCAATAAAAGCTTTTTTACCACCATATTTACCGTCACCAAGAATAGGGCAATTTATATGAGCTAAATGTGCACGTAACTGATGGGTTCTGCCGGTAATTGGTTGTAATTTTAAATAAGCAACATTGTGTTTGGATTTTGCTATAATTGAAAAATGCGTAGTGGCATTCTGAGGTGAATTTTCATCAACGACCACTTTTTCTTGACCTGAAACATATTTTTTCACCAATGGATAGTCTATTGTTCCACTATCCTTGCTCGGTATGCCAGAAGTTAATGCTAAATAAGTTTTTTTTACTCTTCGTCCTTTAAATTCTTCCATAAGGTATCTGGCAACATTAGCGTTGCGTGCGAATATTATCACTCCACTCGTATCTCTATCTAGCCTATGGACAATTTTAAATGTTTCTCCCTCTCTTATTTGGTCAAGCAAATCACTCATGCTAATCTTTACTTTTACGCCACCTTGAACGATGACCCCTGCGGGTTTGTTTATAGCTAGTATATATTCGTCTTCATATAATATGTTCTCTCTTAGTAGATTCACTAACTTTTCATTATATTTGCGATCAGAATTAGCGTTTTCAATATAATGCAAGTGCTTCAGCGTTATAGTTTGCCCAGAATTTACTCTATCACTGGACTTTGCTTTGCAATCATCAACTTTGATTAATCCTTTCCTTAAAGATTTTTCAATTACAGATTGCTTTAGATCAGGAAAGATTCTTCTGATGTACCTATCCAGCCTAACGTTATCGTCTTCTATTAATATGGTTTTTATACTTTGTAGCATTCCATTATTTATAATGAATATCTAGTGAAATGTCAATTATTGGTGTCATTCCAGTGTCAAGCACTGGAATGACACCGAAGGGGCTACTGCCGTCATAAAGGAACCAGTGTCAGCTACTCGGATGACAGGAGAAGGAGACTACTGAGATGACAGCTAGCCTGACAACCGTCATCCCGCTGCTTGTTAGCGGGATCTAGAGATACCGCGAATGAATCGCGGTATGACGGTTCGCGGCGGCATGACGTAGAGCTTGCGTTAGCTATACTTTTATACTAACCAACTCAGCTGGATCCAAGTAGTCAGAGCACTGGGATGACAAAAAAAGGAGGGCACTTGGATGACGGGAGAAGGAGCTATTTGGATGACATCGTTTACTATACAATGTTTGTACAGTTCTGGATAAAAAAATTAGCTAACAAATTTATAAACATCAGTATACAGCTCATCAACGCTTGGTTCTTTACTATTTTTGGCAAAATCTTCCGACTTTTTTACTAAATCACGTATTTCCTTATCAATTACTTTGCACTCTTCTTCTGAAGCCATTTTATTATCTGTCATGTATTTCTTTAAAGTGCTTATAGGGTCATGATTTTGCTTCATATCTTCAACTTCTTCTTTTAAGCGATAAGTAGCAGGATCTGACATTGAGTGACCGCGATATCGATATGTCTTCATTTCAAGCAGGATAGGCCCTTTTCCGCTGCGTGTGTGTTCCGCTGCTTCGCTTGTAGCCTCATAAACAGAGAAAAAATCCATTCCATCAACTTGTTTTCCAGGAATACCAAAACTTTCTCCTCTTTTATATAACTCTGTTACTAAAGTTGACCTTTGCACGGAGGTTCCCATTGCGTATTCATTATTTTCTATGATGTAAACCACAGGCAACTCCCACAAAGATGCCATATTAAACGATTCATATACTTGTCCTTGATTTGCAGCACCGTCGCCAAAATATGTAAATACCACATTATCTTTTTTCTTATATTTATTAGCAAATGCTATTCCTGTGCCAATTGGAACTTGTGCTCCCACTATTCCATGCCCGCCGAAGAATTTTTTTTCAACGTCAAATACGTGCATCGAACCACCTTTACCTTTCGAGCATCCTGTTTCTTTGCCGGTAAGCTCTGCCATTACAACATTTGGATCAGAATCACATGCGAGCATTAAGCCATGGTCTCTATAACTTGTGATAAAAGCGTCACCTAATTTTGATGCAGCTTGAGTTCCAACTGCAACTGCTTCTTGTCCTATTGATAGGTGACAGAACCCGCCTATTAATCCCATCCCATATAATTGTCCTGCTTTTTCCTCAAATCTGCGTATGAGTAGCATTTTCCTGTAGAATCCAATTATCTGTTCTTTAGTGAAATTTTCTGCTTTCATATCGATTTCTTTTTCATTAAACTAACACAATACCAGGAATTTTAAATTTTTGCTAATGAACTATTACCACTGGCTTGAGGCTTTTCACGTTATCTCTGTTATCATGTGGATGGCAGGTATGCTTTATTTACCCAGGCTTTATGTCTACCATGCAACTGTAAAACCGGGATCGGAAAATGATAGCTTGCTTCAAACAATGGAAAAGAGGCTACTTAGATATATCATAAACCCTGCAATGCTTTTCTCACTTGGTCTTGGAATTACACTAATGGTTATTAGGGAAGCATATCGTGAAGGATGGTTTCATGTAAAAGCATTTGCAATACTTTTGATGTTAATTATTTATATGCTACTTGCAAAATATAGGAAAAATTTTGCAATGGGTTCGAATAAGAAGTCACATATTTATTTTCGCGTTTTAAATGAAGCAGTTACAGTATTGATAATAGTTATAGTTATTATGGTTGTTGTAAAACCTTTTTGACTGACCTTACCCAAAAAAAGCAGAAAGCTCGTATCTGTTCAGATGCATGGCTAATGTACAATACTGAAATAAAAATTCCAGTGCTCCCTTTCTTGTCATCCCAGTGCTTGACACTGGGATCCAGCTTTCTTTACAAATTCACCAAAAGTGCTTCATTCTATAACGCAAAACCCATACTTACCAAACTCAATGCATTACTTGCAATTAAGTTTCCTGGATGCCAGTGTCAAGCTACTCGGATGACACCGTTCTTTTTCCTGGATCCCAGTGTTAGCTACTTGCATGACACCATTCTTTTTCCTGGATCCCAGTGGGCTTTGTTGCATCGCTAGCTATGATGGATAAAGATAAAAAAGGTAGAGAATATCAGTAGCTTATTATTCTGGTATTTATAACAAGAACGGTCAGTGAATACCTAAATTTGAGTAAAAGAAATTTCACTACCACTCACTAATCCGGCTAAAATTCAAGAATTTCAATGCTTTAGCTATTTTCAATAGAATTAAATTTATTAATATAAATAATAAATTACTATTCTTAAATTTGATCAGATTGATTGCAAAAAAACAAGATTTTCAATAGGTTGCTTATAATCCTAACTATAGTTAGCCTTTCATAAGTAGCGATGCAACAAAGCCATCCCAGTGTCAAGCACTGGGATGACAAGAAGAGGGCACTGCCCTCTTGGATGGAAGCCAGTGTTAGCTACTTTCATGACACCCTGACAACCGTCATCCCGCTACTTGTTAGCGGGATCTAGAGATACCGTGATGGTATGACGTAGGGGTTGCCGAGAACTTGTCATCCCAGTGCTTGACACTGGGATCCAGTTTTTCGTATAATTTTGTCAAAATCTATTGTGCTAGCAAGTTCACTAGCGTCACGCGCTGGTCTGTTAGACATTTACGTGTAGGGTGAAGAAATTTTGAAAAAGACATACCAAATATGAAAGGCCTATATATTAAAACTTACGGCTGTCAGATGAACGTTTATGACTCCGTTTTAATGGAAAATGTAATTAAACCTTTGGGGTTCAACGTTGTTAGTGATGCAGGGAAAGCCGATTTAGTGATACTGAATACTTGTCACATTAGAGAGAAGGCAGCAGAAAAACTTTACTCAGAGCTTGGGAAGATTCATTCGTTACGAAAAGAAATGACTATAGTGGTGGCTGGGTGTGTAGCGCAAGCAGAGGGAGAAGAAGTGTTCAGAAGGGCTCCTTTTGTTGATATTGTTGTTGGTCCGCAGAGTATCGCTACCTTACCGGAGCTGATAGTCAAAGCAAGCAGAAGTAAAGGTCATGTAATAAACACTGATTTTCCTGAAGTTGCAAAGTTTGATAAATTGCCAGATGAATGCTATGGCAATAGCCAGGGGTCTTCTGCGTTTCTTGCCATACAAGAGGGTTGTGATAAATTTTGTACGTTTTGTGTAGTGCCCTATACTCGTGGAGCTGAGTATTCACGGCCAGTGAATGAAATATTTCGTGAAGCATTGAAATTAGTTGCAAATGGGGCAAATGAGATCAATTTGCTTGGTCAGAACGTCAATGCTTACCATGGGGAGTGCGAAGGGGAAGTGTGGGATTTAGGAAAATTAATTAGTCATATTGCTAAAATTGAAAAGCTAGAGAGGATTCGTTATACAACTTCTCATCCAAGAGATATGCATGAATCTCTCTACTTGGCACATGCGGAAGAGCCAAAGCTCATGCCGTTTGTTCACCTGCCTGTGCAGTCTGGTTCGAATAAAATATTGCACGCGATGAACAGGAAACACACTGCAGAGGAGTATTTGGAAATAATAGACAGATTTCGCAAATTGAAACCTGAAATCGAATTTTCTTCTGATTTTATTGTTGGTTTTCCTGGAGAAACCGAAAAAGATTTTGAAGAAACTATGAAATTAGTAGAAAAAGTTAGATATGCTCAGGCTTATAGTTTTAAATACAGCCCAAGACCAGGCACACCGGGAGCGGAAAGAAAAGATCAAGTACCAGAAGAGGTTAAAACAGAGCGCCTTCTTCGTTTACAGAAATTAATTAGTAAGCAACAACTTGAGTTTAACCAGAGTATGGTAGGTAAAACTATACCTGTTCTATTTAGCGATAAAAAAGGTAAACACCAAAACCAAATTATTAGTAAAAGCCCATATATGCAATCAGTGTGCATTGATGATTCTGAAGATAAATACAGGGACAAAATAGTAAATGTGAAAGTGTTGGAAGCTCGGCAGAGTAGTTTGCTGGGGTGTGCATTTCACTGATTTTAAGCAGCGTTAAATATAAATCTTAAGCAAAGAGTATTGAAAAAATGCAATCATAATCTTTTTCAAAAGTTACAAAGTTTAATTGCTACCTCTGCTGAACGGGTACCTTAAACCTACAAATTTGAGCTTACCTATATCAATTTTTTGTACAAGATGAGTTAGTAACAACTTTATGTATAAAATTGAAGAAGAATAAAAATACAATAACGAGCATTAAATTAAATATTCCCACCTTTAAAAAACCCTCTTTATATATTTCTAAAGATTCTAAATAATTTATTTTACCATTTACTGAAGGAACTGACATAAATTTTGATATTGCAACTCCGGCTAGGTTAGAAAACGCTAATGACAGCATTACTATACCCATCACTACTCCTCTAAGGTTTTTGGGGGCTAGTGTAGTTGCTTGTTCTTGGACTAATGGAGCAATACATAATTCTCCCAGTCCCATAAAGGAGATAGCAATTATTAAATATAAGTATTCTACTTTACCTTCAATGTTAGAGTTTAAACATCCTATGTACAGTGTGAAAAAACACATAGCCATTGTCAGAAGGCCAAGGGTAAACATGGAAGTTGCATATTTTTGCTTAAACTTCATGTATGTTCCAAAAAGAAAGCCAAATATTATAATTGACAAAGGATTTATGGCTTGAGAAACTGAAGCTGGGATTGTTATACCTAATACATTGTTAATAACGTTTCTTTCGGTGAATAAGTTAACCAAAGAGCCAAGCTGCATTTCTAAAGCAAAAAAACACAAGAAAAATACCACAAGAATAGATAATGCCACTAATTTTCGTCTTTGTTCTGCTGATAATTTAGATATTATATAAATAAATATGCCCAGAGCTGTTATTCCAATAAATATGAGCATATTAGTAAAAAATTCACTATGTATAAGCATTTTAGCAATTATTGATGATGACAGAAAGCTTCCTATCAATACTATACCAAAAATTTTAATCCCTAATATGCGCTTATTCATAAGCTCTGGATAAGGAGAAAGGCCGCTATCTCCTAAAAGATTCTGAAATTTGAGAAAAAAGATTAGCCCTATAGACATCCCAATACCAGCTAAACCAAAGCCGTAGTGCCAGCCAAACAAGTGGGCTACATAACCACATGAAATAGAAGCCAATATTGCTCCAATATTCACACCTACGTAAAATAAAGTAAAGCCTCTGCTACGTTCAGGATCGTCTTTGCCATAGCATGAACTAAGTAAGTTAGTTACGTTCCCTTTAAACATACCAGTACCTATGGCTATTAGAGATAAACCTAAATATAATAAACCTGGTTCAAACTTAACCAATGACATGCAAGCATGACCTGCTATCATCACTATCCCTCCAAGCAACACCATGTTGCGGAATCCCATCAACTTATCAGCTAAAAAACCTCCAAGTATTGGTATAGCATAACCTGTTGCAGCAAATAATGAGTAAATAGTAAAGGCCCTCTCATCAGTGAAACCTAAGTGAGAAGTCAAAAATAGGACCAAAAGTGCCCTCATTCCATAGTAAGAGAAACGTTCCCACATTTCAACAAAGCACAACATTTTTAAAAATTGTGGAAACTTATCTGTCTTCTGATCCATAAAATACCCCTAAAGCTTGGGTTAATGTTAAGTAAAACAATAAAAACTGCAAGTAAAACTTAAAAAAAGGTATTGGAAGCTCGGCAGAATAGTTTGTTGGGGTGTGAGCTACGGAAATATTTTTGAATTTGTAATTTTTCAGAAAGCCCTATATTCTTTAGTTTTACATAGCGAACATGAAGTCAAAGCATTATCCTGATACAGTAAGTAGTCCTGATTTTTTATCGTTAGAAAAGGAAATCATAAAATTTTGGCAGGAAAACAAAGTTTTTGAGCGGTCAGTTGAAGAACGTTCCAAGGATAATTGTTTTGTCTTTTACGATGGGCCTCCGTTTGCAAATGGACTTCCGCATTATGGACATTTACTCACTGGTTTCATCAAAGACGCATTTGCAAGATATCAAACTATGCTTCAAAAAAGGGTTGAACGTAGATTTGGCTGGGATTGCCATGGATTGCCGGCTGAGATGGGTGCAGAAAAAGAACTTGGAATATCTGGTAGAACTGAGATAGAGAAGTTTGGTATAGATAAATTTAACGATCATTGCCGTACTTCTGTGATGAAATTTTCATCAGAGTGGGAGAAGTATGTAAATAGGCAAGCAAGGTGGGTAGACTTTCACAATGACTATAAGACTATGGATAAATCATTCATGGAGTCGGTCATGTGGGCATTCAAGCAGCTTTATGATAAGGGTCTGGTGTATGAATCAGTGCGCGTTGTACCATATAGCTGGGCATGCGAAACTCCATTATCTAATTTCGAAACAAGGCTTGATAACGCGTATAGAGAAAAAGTTAGCAAAGCTGTAACTGTTGCATTTGAGCTTTTAGAAAACCCACAGCAATTTAAAAGTGTTAAACGAAAGTGTAAATTACTTGCTTGGACTACAACTCCTTGGACGTTGCCGAGCAACTTGGCTTTAGCAATAGGAAAAGATATTAAGTATTGTGCAGTGTCAGTCCACCCTTTGATGTCATTCCAGCGCGTGACGCTGGAATCTATTTCTGGATCCCAGTGTCTGGGCACTGGGATGACAGGGAGTAGTGAAGGAAGTTCAATGAATGGTGAAATATACATTTTTGCTGAAAGCTACTTAGAGAAATTTATCAGCCACTCTGAACAAAACAATATTCCATATGAAAACTGCAATATAAAACTTAAAGCGAATGATCTTGCAGGTCTTTCTTACAAACCACTGTTTGACTATTTTAAAGACACAAAAAATGCATTTCGCGTTTTTATTGCTGATTATGTGACGGAAGAAGACGGTACTGGCGTTGTGCATACTGCTCCTGGATTTGGTGAGGAAGATTTTTACCTTTGCCAAAGCCATGATATTCCAGTTATTTGTCCAATTGATAACAGTGGAAAATTTACTGCTGAAATTTCAGATTTGGCAGGGGTTCATGTTTTTGATACCAATGATACAGTAATAAAAAAATTAAAAGAGCAAGGGAATTGGTTTAAAACTGAACAATATATTCACAATTATCCACACTGCTGGAGAACTGACACTCCTTTGATCTATCGCACTATGCCTTCTTGGTATGTTGCTGTTACAAAATTCAAAAGCAGAATGGTAGAGCTAAATAAGAGAGTTAATTGGATACCAAACCACATTAGAGATGGTCAATTTGGAAAATGGCTTGAAGGGGCACACGACTGGTCAATTTCACGCAATCGATTCTGGGGTACACCAATCCCTGTATGGAAATCAGACGATGCGAGATATCCAAGAGTAGATGTATATGGTTCAATAGAAGAACTGGAGAGAGATTTTAATGTTAAAATAGACGACTTGCACAGACCATTTATCGATACTTTAACAAGACCAAATCCTGATGACCCAATAGGAAAATCAGTTATGCGCCGTGTACCTGACGTGTTTGACTGCTGGTTTGAATCTGGCTCGATGCCATTTGCGCAAATCCACTATCCGTTTGAAAATAAGGAGTGGTTTGAATCTGCGGATTTTATTACCGAGTACATAGCACAAATCAGGGGGTGGTTTTATACGCTCTTTGTATTGTCTACTGCTTTGTTTGATAGGGAACCATTTAAGAACTGCATATGCCACGGTGTTGTTTTGGATGTAAAAGGGCAAAAATTGTCCAAACGTTTGAATAACTATGCAGATCCAATGGAGGTTTTTGATAGATACGGTTCTGATGCACTGCGTTTTCTTATGCTTTCTGGATCTATTGTTTGTGGTGGTAATTTGCTACTCGATAAAGAAGGAAACTCAATACGAGATGTTCTGAAAAACGTAATAAAACCTATTTGGAATAGCTATCACTTTTTTACCATGTATGCAAATGCAGATGGGATTAAAGCTGAAGTTTGTAAGGATTATCAAAGCACTATTGATCGTTACATGATTTCCAAGTGTTTTGAAGCTGTAGAAGGTATCCAAGCTTCTATGAACAACTATAACTCCCAAGAGGCTTGCAAAATTTTAATGAACTTTTTTGAAGTGCTAAATAATTGGTATATTCGTCGCAGTCGCGAGCGTTTTTGGAAAAGTGATTTGGATCAGGATAAAACTGATGCTTATAATGTTCTATATACGGTTTTTTATTACATACTAAGAGCTGCAGCTCCTTTGTTGCCACTTATAACAGAGAATATATGGCAAGGGCTTAAGTATGAAGAAACATCTGTTCATTTGGCTAATTTTCCACAATTAGAGAAGTTTGATAGTCAGCTCATTGCCAAAATGGATCTAGTGAGAGAGATATGTAACTCTGCACTCTCTATTAGAAACACTTTTAACATACGTATCAGACAGCCGCTTGGCAGTATGATCATTTATCATCAGTCTTCCTGTAGTTTTCTTGAAGGTGAACCGCTTTCTGTCATCCCAGAGTTCTCTCCTGTTATCCCAGAGTTCTCTCCTGTCATCCGAGTAGCTGACACTGGGATCCAGAAAGAAAAAAGTGCTGGAATGACACCAAGCATGAATGAATATCAAGAGATGATAAAAGATGAGGTAAATGTAAAAAAACTGGAGTTAGTAAACAGACTTGAAGATATTGCATCACTAGAGTTAAAGCTAAATTTCCCACTGCTTGGGAAAAGAATTCCAGACAAAATCAAGAAGCTAGTTCAATATGTCAAGGAGGGAAAATGGAAGCAAGTTGAGAATGAGCAGATATTTCTAGGAGACGAATCAGAGAACTATATTATAGAAAAAGGCGAATATGAACTATTGTTAAAAGCAAACAGTGAATATTCCTCTGTATTTGATAACAATAAAGGGATTGTCATTCTAAATACTGAACTAAATGATGAATTAATTCTAGAAGGGCTCGCGAGAGATATTGTGAGGCTCATTCAAGAAACTAGAAAACAAGCTGATTTTCATATATCAGATAGAATTAGAGTAACAATCAAAACAGAAGATGAGAAAATTAAGGAAGCAATAAATACGTGGAGTGAATATATAAAAGAGCAAACTCTAGCCTTATCTTTAGAGGTTAATATAGAAATTGGAATCAACTTTTACTCTAAAGAATACCAAGATTCAATTGTTGGTATTAAGTTAGATTGTTGATAGTTGCAAATTGTTAGCATTTGTGCTATACTTAGGGTAATTGGGGTAAGGTTATGGTATGTATGCTGTTGTAGATTGTGAGGAAGTTGTTAATTTGAATAACAACAGTGATGATTTAGGTAAAGTAGAATCTATTTCAAATGTTACTTTGGAAGAGGAAGAGTCTTTTGATGCTATGGAAGCTGTTTCTAATGTAGAAGAAGGGAATAATTTAGGTCTTGCTACTTCAGAAGAGGAAGAAGAATTTTTTGATGCTGTGGAAGAACAAGAGCCGTTAGCTAATTTTAACGTTCCACTCAGTATATTTCATTATAAAGATTATAACTCTGATTTTTTTACTTCTTGGTATAATATATCAAGTAGAATATTTAAAGAGGTAAATCGAGCTTGCCCGGAGAAGAAAGTATTAAATTTAGCTCTATCAGTTTTAATGTTTCCTTATATAGTTTTCACTGCGTTAGGATTAGCCGTATATAATAAATTAAAAACAAATGATAAGACACAAATCAGTTCAGAGGAGAATAAAACAAAAAAAAGTGAAGTAAGTGAAAGTACAGCAAAAAGATTGGCATATGGTGTTCTTGCTGCAATAGTGATTCTTGTTAATATAGCTATGCTTGCAGCATTACTTATTCCTGCAACAATTGCTTTGGCTACTTTTTATCTTTTAAATAGAGATTTATCTCACTCTTTAGTTACTGCTCTTAAAATAAGTATGGGGCGGTATTCTAATAAGCATCAAAATATTGAGGTGTCTTTTCATGAAAAGGAAGTTACTGGACCAAATATTGCGTGGGATATGGAAATAGAATTTCCACCGCAATTTAAACGATTGCTTAGAGATTTGTATGAAAATGAAAATAACAAGTGGTTTGATGTGACGCGGGATTCAGAGCATAGCATCGTACTGAAATTGTCAACTAACATCAATTTAAAAAATGGTCTTAAGCCCTTACGCAATGAAATCAAGGATGTGCTTGCAACTTCTATTCAAGAATTTGCGAAGACTATGGAAGAACTGATAAAGCTAGAAAAGAAAGAGATTACATATGATAAATTGAAGGAATTGTTGGACGAATTCAGGTTAAAAGTGGTAAGTAGCATAGATTTTAAGTTGACAACTCACTTAATATACAACGCCTATCAAGTTGCCTTTATACAAGCAGTTAGGTTTCAGCTGGATAGACGGAAAGAAGGTTTTTCACTGGAAGATGAGATAAAAAATTCTTTAGTGAGACAGGAATTAGAGAGTCAAGGTAAGGAATTACCAGGTGAGAAAGAAGTGATAATAAGAGATCTGAAAAAAGCAGGAGCAAAAGTACCGGATGTTTTAGATGATAGTGAGCTTCCTATATTTAAAGCAGAATGGAAGCGGCTTAAAGAAGAAGGGAAGATAGCTAAGAGAACAATTATTGATGTTTATAAATATATACATAGTAGAGAAACAGAGACAGCTCTAGGTAATGCTAAAGAAGAGATTAATCTTTTAAAAAAAGAAGGACAAAAAAGATATATTAGGATACATGAAAAATTGAAAGAAATATATGGAGATGTAAAAAAGAATAATTTAGCAGGTGATGTTTTAAGAAGAAGGTTAGAAGGTCTTTTTAAGTTCGAGTATGATGATCAAGAAGTTGAGCAAAGGCTAGTAAAATCAGTAATGAAAAAAGCCAAGGGTGAGTTAGGCCTATTAGGCATGCTCAGCTTAATAGACCAGTTTCGGGATTTAGAAAAGGAGATAAAAGGTTCTTTGAGTGAGAATTTAAAAGAAGCTTCAGATAAAGTAAATGCTTTTGTAGCAAAGATATATTTAGAAATAACGAAATGCAAAAAGCAAAATGTACTCAAAGGCCAAGCAAAGGGTATAGAGGATTCATGTAAGCTGTTAGAGGAAAAGGAGCCGGATTTAGTACAGAGGATTAATGCGCACCGAGCGGAAATTGCAGAATGCTTAGAGCAACCTATATCGTTAAGGAAAGTAATAGAAGAAAATGAGGATTTAAACAAATATTTAGAAGGTGAGCGAAATAGGAAAGGAGAACAGCATCCAAGTACAAAATTAATAGAGAAGCATTTGAAAAATAACCAAGAAATTCTCAAAGCATTAAAACAGTTAGAATTAGAAGAAAAAGGATTGTTGATAAATGAAGAAACAAAAAATGATTATATAGAAGAACTAGAATCTCGCGAAAAAATAAAGTTTGCAATAATAGAGGATGATTTACTGAAGGAGTTCGAGCGTGAAACTTTTAACGAAGAAGCAGTTAAGAAGTTGTTAGAGGAAGCGGAACTTGAATACTATTTGGCAGAAAAATGCATAAAAAGTCCTGTGATAAAAACAAAAAATAATATCAAGCACTTTTATCAAGGTTTATTGTCTCCTTTGATAGATAATTTGACAAAAGATATAATAAATAATATACCAGGAAATAGTGAAGGTTGTATACAGAAAGTTAAGAACTGGAGTAAAGTTATGTTTGGTGCAATAAAGATTGGAGCATCAAATGCTTATAAAGAGACTACAGAGAGAAAAGCGTTAAATGTGGCACATAATACTTATAAAGAAGGAGAGACATTTCTTCAATGTTTTCAGTCAAATTATGAAGGTATTGGAGCCTTTTTAGGTAATTTATTTTCTGATGATGGGGTAACATTTAAAAATGATGTGTGGCCTAAAATAGAAGAGCATTTGCATGGAATGTGGGATAGATTTTTCAAGGATATTGAATTCAATATTGGAAATAAATTGGATGAAGTAAGTGTGACACAGCAACGGCAGGAAACTATGATTGTGACTCAACGATAAGTTCTCAAAGTTCCTCCGGTATTTTCACATACTAAATTAACTATAGCACTTGATTCTTTTTGGATCTCTTTTTCAGTTAAAGTGTGGATTGGAGAGCAAAAAGTAACTGACAACGCTATAGACATCTTATTCGGTTCTATATTATTTCCATGGTATACATCGAATATCAAAACTTCTGTGATGAGCTCTGAGCTTTTTTTTATCACATTGATTATGTTACCTACTTCCACATCCTTATTTACTATAAATGCAAAATCACGTTTTACACTTTGGTATTTATAATCGATAAATTTCTTTCTACTTACAGGTAAATTTTCAATATTTTCTAGTATTACCTCAAAACCTACAACTTTTTGCTTGATATCAAAAAGATCTAATATATTAGGATGCAACTCTCCAAAATAACCTGCTACTTTATTCTTAAAAGAGAGAGTGCCTGACTTTCCTGGGTGGTAATGTTCTTTTTCTGCTTTCTCTATCGTTAAATTATCACAATTAACGTTAAAAAACTCCAAAGCTGCTATGCAATCAGCCTTTGCGTCAAAAACATCTACTTTCCTATCAGTATTATAATGGTTTCGCGGTAAATTATTTCCTGACCTAATTCCACTTAAAACATACTTAGACTGAGCTTCACCATCGTAAATCGGCCCGATTTCGAAGATTGCAAGATCAGATATTCCATGGGCAATATTATCAGCAGTAACTTGCAATAAATTTGGCATAATACTTGGTCTCATTATATTAAAGCTATTGTTAAACGGATTATCGATGATAAATAACTTATTCGAGTAACCAAATTTTTCAGCTGTTGATTCACTCATAAACGACCAGGTTAGCACTTCATGAAACCCTCTGTTTGTCATCAAAATACGCAAATTGTCGTATGTACTATCTACTTCTTCAACATTATTTGGTAGTGGTTCTTCTTTTATTTTGTCATAGCCGTATATCCTTGTTACTTCTTCGATTAGGTCAGCCGGTATTGTCACGTCCGGTCTCCAGCTTGGTACTTGTACATTCCAATTGCCTTCGGTTTTTTTATCAATACTAAACCCTAGTTTCGTTAAGATATCAAGCACCTCATCAGGCGATACAGACACACTTCCAAACTTGTTCACATCCTGATAATCAAAGCTCACCTTGGTGTCAGCACTATCTAAACTGCCAGCAGACACTACGCTTGAGGTTTCTCCACCACATAAGTCCAGAATCATTTTAGCTGCAAGGTTGAGTCCATCAAAAATAAATCCAGGATCAACTGAACGTGCAAATCTGTAACTAGCGTCTGTGGAGATGCCGAGCTGCCTTGAAGATTTAGTAATAGAGATGGGATCGAACCAAGCAGACTCTAAAAAGATATCAGTAGTTTCAAGAGTACATTCACTGCACTTACCACCTATAATTCCAGCAATTCCATGAATATTTTTATCACCTGCAATAACGCTTATGTCTTTGTTTAATAAGTATTCTTTACCGTTTAAACCAGCAAATTTTTCTCCGTCATTTGCTTTGCGTACTGTGAGCTCTCCTTCTATTTTTTTTGCATCATACGCGTGCATTGGGCGGCTGAAAGATATCATAATATAGTTAGTAATGTCAACTATTGCAGAAATGGAGCGCATTCCTATCGATTCCAGCCTATCTTTTAACCATTTTGGGCTTTCTTGATTTTTTACATTAGCGATGTATATTCCACTAATAAAACTTTCTCCGTCAGTCACTTCAACACCAATTGGTGAACTTATAGAGCTGGTAAGTTGTGGAATGCTTAAAGTCTTTAATGTTCCAATTCCAGTTGCAGCAAGGTCGCGAGCTATTCCATAAATGCCTAAACAATCTCCACGGTTTGGAGTAACATTTATATCAATTACAGGGTCACAATTGAAAAATTTATCCCCTACTTTATAATCATCAGAAAGCTCGATTATTCCTTCACTTTCCTCTTGAACCAGCGCAAGTTCAGAAGCAGAGCAGAGCATCCCTTCACTTAGCACTCCTCGTATTTTTGTAGGCTTGATTGTGAAATCACTTTCTGGCAATGTGCTACCAAGAGATGCAAGCACAGTTTTCATACCTTCTCTAACATTGTTTGCTCCGCAAACTATTTGTAGAATTTTACTCCCATCATTTACTTTACATAATTTTAATTTATCGGCATTTGGATGAGGTACGACTTCTAATACCTCTGCAACGATAAACCCGGTTAATCTGGAATTATCGATCACATCTTCTACTTCTAACCCTATGTGAGTTAATTTATCGGTAATTTCTTCTAAACTAGCATTGGTTTCTAAATACTCCAGTAACCAAGATAACGTAAATTTCATCGATCTAACAAGAAACAAAAAAGTTATTGTAATATAAAATGTAGTGCTTTTAAAGCTTGTTGTAGTGGAATACTTCTACATCATTGTTTATGATGTAGAAGCTTTTGTAACTTTATATCTTCTTGTGAAGAGAATTTATCTTCTCGATATCACCTTTTAAATCTATCTCCGTAAAGAATTTAAGATTCATATTGTGGTTATCTGCATGGAAGCTATGAATGTAGCCATCTATAGTTAAGTCTCCTATCATATTATGGCTTTCATCTAGTATTTCGCTTCCTATTTGATAATGGCCAGTATATTCGTTAAAGGAACCATCTGTCAATTTGATGTATCCGTTACCAAATTCCTGCTCTAAATTTAAAGGATGATTAGCGTTAATAAAATCTATTTCGTTCATTATATACCTCACTAAAAATTAAATTATAATTAAAATAAGATGTTAAGTTAAATAATTTAATAAGATTAGTAAATTTTAAAATACAGAGCTGACTGTAATTAACACTCTAATTACATATTTTGTTAATGTATCAATGTTATAATAACACAGAGCCTTATCTTAACCCTTGACTTTGTCCTATAAAATTCATACTTTATTTACTGTTATAGTTCAAGTACATAGGGTCAAAATGGCGTTAAATCCGCTAGAGCAATTTAAAGTATATACAATAATAGAGTTACCTAGGTTATTTGGGTATGACGTAAGCTTTACCAATTCATCTTTTTTCACGATGATTTCGGTGATATTGATGATACTCTTTTTGCTTTTTGGAATAAAGAAGGGGTCAGTAATACCAGGATATTTGCAAGCTGCAGTTGAGTATGTATATGATTTTGTTATTTCAATAATAGAAAATAACACTGGAAGCAAAGGCTTGCAGCACATTCCATTGATATTCACAGTATTTATTTTCATTTTATCGTGTAATTTAGTTGGTGTTCTTCCTTATAGTTTCACGGTCACAAGTCATGTGATAGTCACCTTCGCTTTATCGATGGTGGTTTTTATTTATATAACGATTGTTGGATTTAAAGAAAGGGGAGTAGAATTTTTACGCATATTGCTACCAAAAGGAACTCCTTCGTGGCTTGCACCTATAATAATTATTATTAAGTTGTTTGCTTATTTAGTAAGGCCGGTTAGCCTATCAATAAGGCTTGCAGCAAATATGATTGCTGGTCATACAATCATCAAAGTGATAGCAGGGTTTATTGTAAATATGAACATATTTTTCACTCCTGCGCCGTTTTTGTTCATAATTGCATTGATAGGATTTGAAGTATTTGTTGCAATTTTACAAGCTTATATATTTACTATATTAACATGTGTATATTTGTCAGATGCAGTAAAGTAATTGACTTCCTTGTAGAATATTTTACAATTATATTATAAAGAAATAATTAAAGGTAATATATGGATTTAGTAGCTTTAAAATTTATAGCAATTGGTTTAGCTGTGTTTGGAATGCTCGGTGCTGGTTTAGGTATAGCTAATATCTTCTCTGCTATGTTAAATGGGATTGCGAGAAACCCTGAATCAGAAGGTAAAATGAAAAGTTATGTTTATATTGGTGCTGCCATGGTTGAAATCATGGGATTGCTTGCGTTTGTACTTGCAATGTTATTAATATTTGCTGCTTAACAGATGCCACAGCTTGATGTTTCAACCTTCTTTTCTCAAGTTTTTTGGTTTTTAATTTTTTTCTCTTCACTTTTTTTCGTAGTAAGTTGTTTATTTTTGCCAAAGTTAGATGAAATAATAAGCACTAGAAGTAAAGAAGTATTGGATTCTTTTAATAGTTCTGTTCATCTTTTAAGACTCACGGAAGATCAGGTTGCCAAGTATAATGCCGCTTTAAACCAAGCTAGAATACAGGCAAAAAAAATCATAGATGATGCACTTGCTCAGGTAGAAGAAATGAGAGCTAATGTTAAGAATATATTAGAAGAGGAAGATAAAAAAAAGAGCAAGCTTATTGAAAAAAAAGTGGCAGAATTTAAATCTGAATATACTGATCAGTTAAAACAAATGGCTACTAGTATTGCTTTAATTTATTATACTAAATTGACTAATTCTGAAATTGAAGAGGAATTTATTGCTGACTTGGTGTCCAAAGAATTTTAGGGGTTTTTATGTCTACATCACTGATTATCGGTCTTGCCTTCTTGGTAAGTTTTGTCCTTTCGTATAAATTGCTAAAGAAAGTGATAAAAAATGCGCTTAACAATAAGCGTAACAAAAGCAAATTTTCAAGTGAAGAAACTGAAAAATTCAGGAAAGATATGTTGGAGTATTACAAAAAATCTTCTAAAAAATACAAAGAATTAGATGCAGAAGTTAATAAAATGATGAATGAAGCACTTGATAAAGCTAATAGTATCATTAAGCACAATAGACAGCAGCTAGATCAGACATTAGATGACAATGCCCATTCTAACTTGAAGAAAGTCACTGACCAAGTTGAAAAAGCTCTTGGAGATTTACAGGCTAACACAGCGAATGTAGCTGCTGATGCTGTAAAAAAAATAATGCATGAACGTAAAGATGATAAGCGTAGTAGCGAGGTCATATCTTCATTTTCACGTGACTTAAATAAAAAATTGCATTAGGTTCAATGCAACAATTGCCTATACTTCAAGCTGATAATGTAGAAAAAATTAAGTTTGATTCTAGTTTGTGCAAAGAGCCAGAGAAACTTTTTTACTATAAATTTAATATAATTCCTTGGCAAAAATTAAATAATACTACTTTTTTTATGGTTGAAGACACAAGCCGAGATATCAACCGTTGGGTCGAAGCTCATTACGGTATTGACTATGTATTAATAAAAGTGGATAGCGAACAGATTTTAAATCTTCTTAACTCGCACTTTGGTATTTCAGAATTTGCAAGCAACTACTTATATTACAAGAATCCTAATTTTTCAGCTAAAAGCATTAAACTAAGCTCAATATTTTTTGCTTCTTTCTTTATTGTAACTTCAATTTTAACACTAACAGAGAAATATACATATTTTGCTTTGATGTTGATATTTATAATCGGATGTTCTAGTTATTTATTCAAGTTTATAGCTACAATTTTTAACTTATGTGAAACCTCCAACCAAAAAGTGGATTATAGTAAGCTGAATGAAGAAGATTTTCCTATATATACTATTTTATTGCCTGCTTTTAAAGAAAGTGCAGTGATAGAGCAATTGGTTGAAAGCATTGAAAGTTTGGATTATCCAAAATCAAAATTAGATGTGAAGCTTCAGGTAGAAAGTGATGACCAAGAAACGCTAGCAGCTATAGAAAAGTACACTTTACCGCAGTATTTTGAAGTAATAAAAGTGCCTTATTCTTTGCCTAGAACAAAAGCCAAGTCATGCAATTATGCTATGAGCTTTGCTAGAGGAAAGTATGCAGTAATATATGATGCGGACGATAAACCAGACCCATTGCAGTTAAAAAAAGCACTGATTGAATTTAATAAGGGCGACGATAAGTTAGCCTGTGTACAGGCGAAATTAAATTACTATAATTGTGATTGTAATTTTCTCACAAAATCCTTTTCTCTGGAGTATATGAACTGGTTTCAATACTTATTGCCTGGATTCCAAAAAATGAACATGCCAATGCCTTTGGGTGGTAGCAGTAATCATTTTTCAGTAAAAATTCTAAGAAAAATGTTTTTCTGGGATGCTTATAGTGTTACCGAAGATGCTGACCTCGGTTTGAGACTTGCGCAAATGGGATATAAAACCAGGATGATTGACTCAGAAACATTGGAAGAGTCACCAATTGCTGTATTTGCTTGGATTAAGCAAAGAGCGCGCTGGATCAAAGGCTATATGCAAACTTATATTGTTCATTTAAAAAATATAAAGTCTCTTTATAAACACACTGGATTTAAGGGAATTTTGCTATTGAATCTTTTTGTTGGCTCTGCAGCTTTTATATTTTTTACTACTCCATTTTTACTGCTTTCATTGATATTAACTAAAGTTTTAAATGGATTATTTTTGTACTACTTTGTAGTGGTATACGTTACTAACCTGATTCTTTTGGTAATAGCTGTCAAACAGCAAAAGATGCCTTTTTATTTTTATATAGTATCGATATTTTTTCCGGTCTATAGTCTGCTACATAGTGTTGCAGCTTTTCTTGCCTTATGGGAATTTATTCTTTACCCTGAGCGATGGAACAAAACTCAGCATGGTTTATGGAAGCAAAACCTGTAGCTATTTGGCTTTTTCTCTGCTCGGTCATGGTAATTCTCATGGTAGGGATTGGTGGATTTACCAGACTTTCAAAAGCAGGATTGTCAATCACGGAGTGGAAACCAATTACTGGAACATTACCACCACTGAGTGAACAAGACTGGCTACAAGAAAAATTAAAATACGAAGCTACACCTGAATATAAAGCACTTAACTATGGTATTAGTATGGAGGAGTTTCGCGCTATATACTTAATAGAATATGTACACAGATTGGTTGCAAGACTAACAGGTTTAGTTTTTGTCCTGCCATTTATATATTTCATATTAAGAAGAAAAATATCTAAAAAGGTAGTAATAAAGCTATGTGTGGCATTATTATTTGGAGCTTTACAAGCTTTTGCTGGTTGGTATATGGTTAAAAGTGGTTTAGTAACTGAACCTCATGTTAGCCACTATAGGCTTGCACTTCACTTATTATTAGCATTAATTATCTTTGCATTATTGTCATATCAATTTTTTGATTACCAAATATGGATCCCAGTGTTACGTACACAACTATACGAACATTGCAGTATAAGAGTAATTTTCACCAAGAAAGATGTCATCCCAGTGCCCAGACACTGGGATCCAGAAAACTTAACTTTAAATAAGTGGCTGCATAGTAAAAGCTGGATTCCAGTGTCAGCTACTTTCATGACACCATTTGCTGTGCAATTTATTTTCAAAAGTAAGCGTTCGTACAGTTGTGTGTCAGCTACTCGGATGACAGGATTTCAATCTACTAACAGTAGTATATATTACACAATACTTATTCTGATTCTAATTGTAATACAAATAATTTTCGGCGCATTTGTTGCGGGATTAAATGCTGGTTTGATTTACAATACCTTTCCACTAATGGACGGACAAGTCGTTCCAGAAGATTTATTTTTCTTACAGCCTATATGGCTGAATATCTTTGAGAACAGAGCGACAGTGCAATTTATACATCGAGCACTGGCATTGCTAATACTAACTTTGGTAGTAATACTCACAGTAAAAAATGCTAGCGTAAAACCGGTATATATTATGCTGCTCTCCATCATCATTCAGATAATTTTAGGAGTGGTTACTCTTTTGTTACACATACCAATAGCCATTGCCATAGCTCATCAAGTGTTTTCATTTATCTTATTTGGGTCAAGTTTGTACTTCTTGTGTTATTTAAGAAAGCAGACTACATCACCGATCTGCACATTTTTTCCTTCTTGAACGGGAATATTTTTTATCACCATTGCTGCTTCAGCACATATGATATTTTCCATTTTCATTGCCTCCACCACAAATAAAGGTTGTCCTATTTCCACCTGATCTCCTACATTTACGTGTAATTTAACTAATAAACCAGATATTGGGGATTTTACAGCATCTGCTGAAATCCCTTCTGTTTCATTATTTAGCATTAACTTACTTAATTCAGCTACATGAGGTTTTAATATACAACACTCAGCTTTCATACCTGCATGTCTTATGAAGTACTTGCTGCCTTGTCTTTCTATTTTAAGTGCTATATTGGTATCGTCATTAATTGTGATATATAGCAATCTATAACTTGATTTCCACTTGCCTATAACGGAGTATTTATTGTGATTATATACTGTTATTAATATATTATCTTGGTATTTTGCATTTACGGAGTACTCATTGTCATTTATATTCACTATGAATAAATCTCTTGCACGGTCACCTGCCATCCGAGTAGCTGATACTGGTGCCCCTTCTTTTTTACTAGATTCCAGTGTCACGCACTGGAATGACACCTGAGATGTTTCATTCACTGCTTTATGATGGTACCTTTCTTCATTTTCCAAATGAACATATAACGCAGTGAAAATAAATATTTTAATATACTCCTCTGTAACAAAATCGCCGTGAAACCCACTAGGGTAATGATCTGGAATGAATCTCGTATGGAGCTTTGCTGCGATAAAATTTGGGTGATGGAAGATGGATTCTAGAAATTCTATATTATTTGTTACTCCTTCTATATAGCATTCAGACAATGCTTTTTGCATTCTGCTGATCGCTTCTACTCTATCTTTTCCATATGTTATCACTTTGGCAATCATCGAATCATAGAACATGCTAATTTCTGAACCTGCAGCAACTCCATCATCTATTCTTACATAATCATTTTCACCCGGTTTATCGTAATATTTTATTCTTCCGCTGGAAGGGAAAAATTTCTTCGATGGGTCTTCAGCGCAAATTCTACTTTCTATTGCAGAACCAGTAAGTTTAATATCATCCTGACTGAACCTTAATTTTTCTCCACAGGAAGTTCTAATCATTTCTTCTACTATGTCTATTCCAGTTATAAATTCTGTTACTGGATGCTCAACTTGTAATCTCGTATTTACCTCAAGAAAATAGAAGTTTTGGTCTTTATCTACAACAAACTCAACAGTACCTGCTGAAAAATAGCCAACTTGCTTTGCTAAAGAAACACATTGGGCATACATTTTTTGTCTTACTTCTTCACTAATGAATGGACTTGGCGTTTCTTCTATTATTTTCTGATTATTCCTTTGTATCGAGCATTCTCTTTCTCCAAGACAAACTATATTGCCATATTTATCTGCTATGATTTGTATTTCAATATGTCTTGGCAACTCTATATATTTCTCTATAAAGATACTGCCATCCTTAAAACTTTTCTCTGCTTCATTTGTGGCTGATGTAAATGCTAGTTCAATTTCTTTTTTGGAGTTTACAATTCGCATTCCTTTGCCACCACCGCCTGATGCAGCTTTAAGCATAACCGGAAAGCCAATTTCTTCAGCAACTTGAGCTGCGTGGGCAGCGTTGCTAATCTTACCCATATATCCTGGCACTACATTCACTCCAGCTTTTTTTGCCGCTTCTTTTGCTGTTATTTTGTTGGCTGTAACTTCTATTGTTTCTGCACTGGGACCGATGAAGTCTATATTATGCTTCTGCAAAGCACGTGGAAAATCTGGATTTTCTGCTAAAAAACCATAGCCAGGATGAACCGCCTCAGCACCTGTTTCAACTGCTACTTCACATATTTTTTCAATGTTTAAATAACTGAGGCAAGAAGGCGAAGGGCCGATATATCTTAACTCATCTGCTTGCCTTACATGCACAGAATTTATATCCGCATCCGAATATACGCATACACAAGATATACTCATCCTACGAGCAGTCCTGATAATCCTGCAGGCAATCTCTCCTCTGTTTGCTATTAAAATCTTACTGTACTTCTTTTCCGTCATCGTATGAGTATACTTTCTTAGCTTGAGAAAGTAAATTTCTATATCATTGCCTGCAATTTTTTGTTATATCCTTGCAAGATCCGCATTACTAAAAGTTTCTACTGGAGTGCTTACGTCATGCAAGTCATGTATCTCACTAAATACTTTGCCTGACAGATACGCAGCCCCACCAGAAATTATCCCAGCCATCGAAGCCAATGCAAGAGACTGAGAAACTAAAAATAAAAAGTATAAAGACAAACATAAAGCAGCAATACATGCTATCGCTCCTACTATATATAAGCATAGGCGAAACTTCTGGTTACATATAAAGCTGTCTTTTATGCCTGCGATTTCTTTTATTTCTTTTTTGACTGTCTTACTAACCCAGTCAAGAGGAGTCTTTTTAGATTGATCTAGCGCACATCTATTGCACAATGCCTCTTTAACATAATTCTTGACATTTTCTAATTTTTCCGGATCACAATTTGGGTTAGTTTTTTCAGACTCCAAATGCTTGAATATTCCTTTTACTACACTTGGTAATATCCCCACTTCTGCTGCTATATGAAATGGATTTTCATGATCTTTATTGTACTCTAACAAATGAACATTACTTTCAACACTTTTCTTGAAAATAGATAAAAACTTATCAACCTTTCCTGTTTTTGCAGCTAAATGCAGGAGATTATCTCCCCTAATTCTTTGTTTTGTTTTATCAAAAGGGCCGGTGTAACGCCAATTGATATTAGCTTCATTATCTGAAAGCAATTTTGCTATATCTACAAGTCCATCCATAACTCACCTCGCTATATTCAACCAATACTAAATTATACAACACAATTTATGAAAAATAAATAAAATTTTATCTCTCAGAACAAATAAATTCTAAATTGTTACAAACATAAATTTTAGCTATCATCATTTACATTACTGTAACAGACAAATATGCCAGGTATAGTCACGAGATTTGCTCCATCACCAACAGGATTTTTGCACATTGGAGGAGCTCGTACTGCTTTATTCAATTGGCTCTATGCAAAGCATCATGGTGGCAGGTTTTTGCTAAGAATTGAGGACACCGACAGAAAACGTTCAACGAAAGAAGCAATTGATGCAATTATAGAAGGGCTAAGATGGCTCGGTGTGAGCTATGATGGGGAAATAGTATATCAGTCAAAAAGAATAGAGCGGCATAAAGAAGTAGCAAACCTTTTAGTTGAGAAGGGTAGGGCGTATCACTGTTATTGCCCTGAGGATGAAGTTGCAGAAAAGAAAATAAAAGCAAGAGAAGAGGGCAAGATATATAAGCATAAATGTACTACAAAACCTCCTTCTTGTCATCCAAGTAGCCGATACTGGAAAAATATGTGGTCACCCGCTGGAATGACATCGGGTGTGAGGTCAGTTATCCGTTTCAAAGTGCCAGACTCACAAGAGATCGTCATTGATGATAAAATATACGGCCAAATCAAAGTAAATAGCAACCAGCTTGATGATATAGTGATCTTACGCTCTGACAACACTCCAACATATATTTTTGCTGTCGTAATTGACGATCATGATGCTGGAATAACTGATATAATACGCGGTTCTGACCATCTCACTAATACCTTTAAACATCTGCTAATATACCAGGCTCTTGATTTTGACATTCCACGCTTTGCACATGTGCCGCTTATCCATGGGGAAGATGGGAATAAGCTATCCAAAAGGCATGGTGCCACAAGCGTTTGCGATTATGAAAAGATGGGAATATTGCCAAAAGCGATGCGTAATTACTTGCTGAGACTTGGCTGGAGTCACGGCAACGATGAGATTATTAGCGATGAGCAAGCAATAGAGTGGTTTAATTTAGAAAGTATTGGTCGTTCACCTGCACGGCTCGATTTCAAAAAACTGGAGCATTTGAATAACCACTATATTAGTAATATGAGCAATGAAGATATTCTGGCTCTAATACTTGGAGAAAATACTCTAACTGACAAAAAAAAGAACTATTTATTACAGGGGCTAACGGAACTAAAAAAAAGAGCAAACTACCTGACCGAATTATTGGATTTAGCAAAATTTTATATTCAAGATCCGCCACTTGATTTAAGTGAAGAGGCTGAGCAAATTGTCAAATCTAACCTCGATATAATCAAGTTACTCGCATCATTTCTGTCAAAGATCGGTGATGAAAATTGGAATAAGGGTTTTTTATCTTCTCAGATCAAGGAATGTGCAAAATTGCACGATATGAAAATAAGCGATGTATACCACTCATTACGCGCCCCTATAACTGGAGTAATGGATGCACCTGGAATCATTGATATCATGGTGATTCTTGGTAAAGATGAGTGTATAAGAAGGTTACAAGCAATTTAAATGAAATAAGAAAATTTCTTGACAAGCTTTGCCAGCCCCCTTATCATGATAGTGAAGCTATTGTATTTGCTTTCGCCAATCTGCAGATTAAAAGGTAAGGATTACTTAATGTAT
>NZ_CACTIU010000003.1:0-36011 GCF_902713635.1 Wolbachia endosymbiont of Cardiocondyla obscurior
AAAATGCCAATACTCGACAGAGATAGTAAAAGACTAGCTAACTCGGGGATTCTTTGTCTTTTTTTCTGCTTAGTAAACTTCTTAAACATTTGCAGCGTAAGTTAGTTGCAATTAAAAGCAGCTTAATCTTGCTTGTCAAGCGTTTAAAACATAAAAAACGCCAATATTTTAAAGCGGATAATAACCCCAGGGCTTCTTTTGCCTTTTTTTTCATTTGGTAAATTTCTTAATATTTATAGCTAAAGATTGCACGAATGTTGCAATTACAAAAACGATTTCTACTAGGGTGTCATCCCAGTGCGTGACACTGGAATCCAGCCTTTATTATGCAGCCACTTGGTTGAAATTAAGTCTTCTGGATCCCAGTGTCAGCTACTTGGATGACACCATTCTTTTTCCTGGATCCAAGTAGTCAGGGCACTGGGATGACAGCTACCCTGACAATCGTCACCCCGCTGCTTGTTAGCGGATACCGCGGCGGTATGACGTAGAAGTTATACTTTTATGCTTACCAACTTAATAAAATTCCTGGATTCCAGTGTCAGCTACTTTCATGACACCAACAGTTGATATTGGTTTGTTGCTTTGCTAGCCAACTACTAGCTATGCCTCAAGTTTCCTATTCAAAATTTTCAATATCAAATCCAATTCATTTGGATTATCATACCGTATCATAACTTTACCCTTAGAATTGTTGTCATTAATTTTGATCTTTAAACCAAGTTGAGAAGATATAGCGCCTTCTATTACTGTCATATCTTGATTTCTAGTATATCTCTGCTCTTTTTGATTGTTGTTTTGATGTAGGTCCTTTATCAGTTTTTCAGTTTGTCTAACGCTTAAGCCCTGAGAAACTATTTTTTCTGCAATACTTTCCGCATTTTCAACATTAATCAACGCTCTTGCATGACCCATAGACAATTTTTTCTCATTGATCATTGTTTTCACCCTATCAGGGAGCAACAACATCCGAATCATATTGGTTATGTGGCTGCGGCTTTTGCCTATAGCTGAAGCTAATTCCTCATGTGTATAGAAAAACTCATCTATCAGTTTTCTGTAAGCTTCACCTTCCTCTATTGGATTAATATCTTGCCTTTGTATGTTTTCAATAATGGATACTTCCAAGCATTCCTTGTCGCTCAGATCTTTTATGATAACCGGTGCACTATCAAGATTTGCAATCTTGCTTGCTCGCCAACGACGTTCTCCAGCTATTATTTCATAACCATCATCATTTGAATCTTTGCGTACCACGATAGGCTGTATAATGCCACTTTTCTTTATCGAATTTGCAAGTTCTCTTAATGACTCCTCGTCAAAATGTTTCCTCGGTTGAAATTTGCTTGGGTGCAGTAATGAAATAGGCAAATGCTCTTGTCGATCTTCTTTATTATCATAATTATCGCCTATGAGGCCGGCAAGACCTCTGCCGAGGCGTCTATCATCCTTCATACCACGCCCTCGCTCACTAGCTTCTTCTCCTTACAACTGCTCGCGTGCTTTTTTAAAATTTCCCTTGCCAAACTTATATACGCTTGTGCACCAGGACATTTAAGATCATACACAATAGCAGGTTTTCCATGAGAAGGTGCTTCTGATAACCGTACGTTACGTGGAATAACAGTCTCATACAATGGGATGATAGTTTTGTATACTTTATCATTTAAATACTGACAAATATCGTTTTTAATCTGCTCACTAAGTTTGTTGCGCCTGTCATACATTGTTAACACTATCCCTTCTATTGCCAAAAAAGGGTTTAGGTTATTCCTTTTTATTAGCTCCACAGTTTTAACTAAATGGCTTAATCCTTCCAGAGCAAAAAATTCACACTGAAGAGGAACAATAATAGAATTAGCAGCAGTCAAAGCATTTATGGTCAGAAGCCCAAGTGATGGAGGGCAATCGATGATTATATACTCATAATTATCGCGTATCTTCTCCAATGCGCTTTTTAGTACGAATTTTCCTCGCTCAAGTTGCGATAATTCAATTTCTGCAGCTGACAAATCAACTACTGACGAAATTAGCGATAAATTCGGAATTTCCTTTATATTGAAAATTGCCGATTCTATCAATTTATTTTCGCTGCTTAGTAGTATTTTGTATATGTTTTTTTCTTCCCTACTACGGTAAGAAATCCCGAGTCCGGTGCTAGCATTTCCTTGAGGATCAAGATCTACCAATAAAGTGCTTTTTCCCACAGCAGCAAAGGCTGTCGACAAATTTATACTAGTTGTGGTTTTGCCAACTCCACCCTTTTGATTTACTATTGCAATAATCTTGCTCACGCCTTTTATCTTATGTATAAAATAATTCTATTGTATATATGCAAGAAACTTTTGCATTAGAAAATTTTTTTGTTGTTAACCACACTAAAATTAGACTGTCTTTTTTGCTTTGTGTAACACACTTTGAACCTTGTTTCCTAATTCATTCAGAGTGAATGGTTTTGGCAAAAAGTGAAAATCTTCTATATTGATGTCATCACTCTTTAAAAAAGCATCTTCTGCATACCCAGAAATAAAAATAACGTTGATATTTGGCCTATGGATCAATGCTTCTTTAACTATTTCTGGGCCGCTCACCTCTGGCATGATTACATCAGTGATTATAAGATCTATGTGTTGACTTTTTTTACTGATTATTTCTAGCGCCTCGCTGCCTATGCTTGCTTCTATTACATCAAATCCTTTTCTTTTGAGTGCTTTAGAGATGAATTCCCTTACTGAATCTTCATCTTCGATTAATAAAATTATACCATTACCTTTAATTTCACTTACTACCGGTCTTTCTGTTTCTTCACTATCTTCCTCTCTATCATTTTCATCTGATATGTAAACCATGGGCAAAAATATGCTAAATTTAGTTCCATGATTTACTTTGCTAGCAACATAGATGTATCCTTCAGTTTGTTTAATAATGCCATATACAGTAGAGAGGCCAAGACCTGTACCAGAGGTAATATCTTTGGTAGAAAAAAATGGATCAAAGATCTTTTCAGTTGTATCACTCGTCATTCCACATCCAGTATCAATTACTTCAATCACAACATAATTTCCATGTTCAATCGCTTCCTTGTCTGGAGAAAACATATCCTGAGGTGTAGAATTTAATGAGTCAATCTTTTGATTAAAGGTTCGTATAGTTAATTCTCCGCCCTTTTCCATAGCAGCACTAGCATTGACTGCTAAGTTAAGTATAACTTGCTCTAATTGCCCTTGATCAGCCCTAACAGCACCCAAGTCTCTACCATAATAAATATTAAATTTTATATTTTCACCTATTAATCTTTTTATCATTTCATAAAGATTAGCTATAGTATTATTTACATCAATAATTTTTGGCTGCAAGGTCTGTCTTCTTGAGAAAGCAAGCAATTGTCTTACTAAATTTGATCCACGCTTTGCATTTTGCTGTATCTGTATTATATCTCCAAAAGATGGATCACCAGCTGAATGCTGGAGTAAAAGCAAATCGCAAAATCCTATTATCCCAGTCAATATATTGTTGAAATCATGCGCAATACCACCTGCTAACTGCCCTATAGCTTGCATCTTTTGATAATGCTCAAGCTTTATCTCTAGGTTTTTGTGTTCAGTATTGTCAATAAAATAACAAAGTATGAAGATCATTTTATTATGAAGAAACTTATTGAAATATATTTTTATGTTATTACCGCCGTTGAGCTGTACATCAAAAGACGCATTATTTATTCTATTACTCGAAAAATATTCACGTATTTTCACATGATAACTATCCAATATCAACGTAAAGATTGAATTATTATCTGACCCTGCAAGCTTTATTAGTGCCGTATTTTTCTTTACAAAGTTGCCGTTTATGTCACATTGTGCAATAGCAATTGATGAATTTGCAAAACAAGGGTGTAATTGATAATCAACAATATTTGATTCGGTTGGTGTTATAAAGCCATATATATAGCTATGGTTGTATTTATCACAAAATATAGCAGTGCTCATATAAGCCTTGAATGGAATACCACTTATAGTAAAAAACAAAATTTCATTATCGGTTGTTGTATTGTTATATTTAGATTGAGATATAAAATCACTGATTGAGCTACCTTTTTCCAGTTTTTTCAGTTCAAATATGTCTAAAAATCTTTTATTTACAGATAAAATCACCCCTTTGGCATTTGCAATGTAAGTTCCTATGCTGTGTTTTTCTATTAACTCTTCATATATCTGCTCCTTGTTTATCTGTGTTGCTTTTAATACAAAATACCCATCTGGCCTTGCTATTGGCACTAATGATAAATTTAAAATCTTATTACTATTTATAGCAATTTGGGGATTATCTGGTATCGGCTCAAAGAGCAAAAGAAAGTTAGATACTCTATTCTTCTTGTTTAAGGAAATGCATACCTGTACAGAAGAGTTATTTTTTAGTGCATGATAGAGTACTTTTTTGTCTGCTTCTGAAACATCTCCTATTTCAAGAATCTTGTCTAACGTAATGTCATCATCTATATGATCTTTAAACCTTTCGTAGAACCTTGCATCAGCATAAATAATACCTTCATCTTTATGTAAAATAAGGCAAAATTCTGTATTATGATTTAGTGCATTTGCAAATATTGCATTTTGAAATTCTATAGTATTAAGTAGGTATCTGTAGCGTTTTACATTATACATCATAAAGAGAGTTGTTAGAATGCTAACTAATAAATTAATCTCTATATTAATATGCTGACTATATATATCAAAAAAGTAGAGTATCGATATTGCTACTGGAGGTAAGAGCATAATAACTGCCATCACAACAATTGACATTCCATAATTTCTTAGTATGAAGTCAACCCTGTTCTCTTTTTTGTTATCTATGTATCTTTTATTCATTATTGTTACTTGGCATTGTTGTACATACGAAAATGTTCTATTATATTGATTTAATTATTATAGATTTATTAACGTCTTTGATAGATAATTATCATCCAAATCTAATTAAGTTCCTTAAATATCAGATATAACAATGTTAATAAGCTAGCAAGAGGATATTATGGAAAAACAAAAAACACAAGCATTTAAATGGTTCTGTGCACTAAGAGATAAGATTATAGAATCTTTCTTATTAATTGAAAAACAATCATCCGCAGAGCCAAAGATCGAAAAGAGAAAGTGGGATCGCCCAGGTGGTGGAGGTGGTGAATCTACAATTATTTTTGGTAATGTTTTTGAAAAAGTTGGAGTAAACGTTTCAAAAGTACACGGGAAATTTGCAGATTCAGCCATTAATGAAATTCCTGGTGCAAGTGAAAGTAACGGAGAGTTCTGGGCAAGCGGTATATCTTTAGTGTCTCATATGCAATCGCCCCTTATCCCTGCAGCGCATATGAACACAAGGCTGATATATACTTCAAAACAATGGTTTGGTGGAGGAATGGATTTTACGCCAATATATAGAAATGAAGAAGATTGCAAGTATATTCATGAATCAATCAAAATGACATGTGATAGATTTGACACCGGATATTATCCAAAATTTAAAGAGCAATGTGACAATTATTTTTTCTTACAACACAGAAAAGAGCCACGTGGCATTGGTGGTATTTTCTATGATAATCTGAGTTCTGGCAACTGGGAAAACGATTTTGAGTTCATAAAAGCAGTAGGTGAAGCCTTTTTGGAAATTTATTTGCACATCATACGTAAACATATACAAAAATCTTGGACAAAAGAACAACGAGAAAATCAATTAATAAAACGTGGCAGATATGTAGAATTCAATCTGTTATACGATCGTGGCACAAGGTTTGGTTTAATGACTGACGGCAATCCAGATGCAATTATGATGTCAATGCCACCACTTGTTAAGTGGTTATAGAGAGCTGCTATTAGTAGAAAATAAATCATCATAGTTTAAAATTGTACCATGGTAGTGAGCTTTTATATAGGGGGTATAATCATGGGCATAATAGATAATTTTTTAATTAAATCTGTCAAAAACAATGACATAAAAGGTGTTAAACTGACTCTAATTCTCTATGATGCATTAAATAGTTTTAGAAAATTCTTTTCAAAGACTATGTCTCTCAAGAATACAGGATCATTTGATATAAATAATAATCAAGCTTTAAATCAGGCTTTAGGACATGCTACAGATCACAAAATAATGGAATTGCTGATTAATCGTGGAGCTGATATCCACTCAATAGATGAGAATGGAAAGAATGTTATAATTCGTGTTATTGAGAGTTTAGCAGAATCAAAAAATCTAAAATTGGATAGTGAGAAAAACTTACCAGCAGAGATAATTCTTCACCCCACAGTTTCCTTTTTACTAGGAAAAGGCGCAGAGTATTATTCTACAGATGATTTGAATGTTGAAGCTATACAACAAAAACCTCCTAGAACCTCTGAATATGAGCCAATAACTATGTACGCTGAGGTGAACAACAATGTAATACCACCTCAAAAACCTTCTAGAACTTTTGAGTATAAGCCAAAGAGCACTAATTATGATGCTTTGCCTTCAAAAGAGCCAATTTACGCTGAGGTGTATGATGCTAAGGTTAGTAACTCATTAGGGGAGAATGGTTATTTGAGTGTATCAGAAGAATCTATTTATGCTGAAATATATGATTCACATAAAAAATCCACTGAAAATTTATCATTGGAAGATAGTGGTTATTTGAGTATATCAGAAGAACCTATTTATTGCACTATAGATGATCTTTCAGAACAAAAAAGCCTACTAGCCTAAAACAGAAAGAGCCAGAACAGTCGTCAGAACCTATTTATGCTAGGGTAGATTTGTCCAAGAAAAGAGCAGAAAGAAAAGCAAAAGACATAAAAGCTAATTCTGGAACTTGCCATGGGTTAGTGCAAGATAAAGTGAATGATTGGCAAGTGAAGCTAAATGAGCTAAGTGCTAATAAGTCGATAAGTCAGCAACAGACTAATGATCAAAAAATTAAGACCAAGGCTGGCTTTAGTGTAGAAGAAATAAGGCAGAAATATGAGCGTAGAGATTCTGGCTATGATTCCGATACAAAAGTTGAACAACAATTAGAATTAGCTCCTAAATCTGAGATAGGTTCAGTGAGTATTGAGCATGGAGTAATAGGAGGCTGTCGATATAAGATTACTGATATATCCCTCTAACTATGTGATTCAAAATAATTGAATTGACTTTATATATGTAATCGATATAACCTAGTTAGATTCAAGTTGACTCTTTCGTCTAGTGGTTAGGACACCACCCTTTCACGGTGGTAACACGGGTTCAAATCCCGTAAGAGTCACTCAAGTAGAATATAATTAAAGTTTTGAATGGGAAAAATTAGGCTCTATGTTGAAGAAGCTTTATCACAAGGCGTGAGTTTAGCACTTAATCCACAACAAAGTCACTATATTTGCAATGTAATGCGGCTTAAGAAGTATGATAATCTCTCTCTTTTTAATGGAAAAGATGGAGAATGGTTAGGAGAAGTAGTTAATATATCGCGTAAATTGACAGAAGTTACACCCAAAGAATGCACTAAACAACAGCAATATGAGGAAAATTTATACCTGTATTGTGCCATGGTAAAAAGTGCTGCTTTGAACAATATAGTAAGACAGGCAACTGAAATGGGAGTAATCTGCATTCAATTTATTTCAACGGAACGTACAGTGGTAAAAAATATTAACCTAAGTAGAGCAAAATTACAAGCAATCGAAGCAGCGGAACAATCAGGTAGGATAAGTATACCAGAGATTTTGCCTCCTATTAACTTTTGTGAGTTACCTGATTCCCAGAGTAAAAATTTTGTTTTGTGTGATGAAACAGGTAAAGCTGACAAAGTGCTGAAAGGCAAAAAAAATGTTGCTATTATTGTTGGCCCTGAAGGTGGTTTTTCATCTTATGAACTTGATCTTGCCGATAAGTTTTGTCAAAAATTGAGTCTAGGAAAAAGAATTTTAAGGGTCGATACTGCTGTAGTTGCTGCACTCACTTTCACCAATTGGTGTAGCTAGATTTTTAAATATGGCTAAGATAAAGAAATCTGGTTCAGTGTTGCGCGCACAAAAACTCTGTAGACTCTCTACGAAGCAGTCTGTTGTTAAAGAGTAGCTAATAAAAAACATATTCTAAGATAATATTAAATCTCGTATTATATTTTTTCTAAAGTAAACAAATGAATCTTGCATTTTGCCTGAGTTATTGATACTCTGAGTAAAGAAGTCGGGGCGTAGCGCAGCCTGGTAGCGCATTTGGTTTGGGACCAAAGGGTCGGGAGTTCAAATCTCTCCGCCCCGATGTTAGTACGATTGTAAAAACGCTGCAATATAAGAGCAATCTCCATCAGTAAGCAAGTAGCTGACACTGGAATGACATCATTTACCATGTAAATTGTGGCATATTATATTTTAACGCTCAAGTTTATAAAATAATTGACAATGTTAATTTTCTAATTTATAAATAGATTTTGACATGATTACCGAAGGAGGTATAGAGTTTGATAGAAGTATCAGTCCATTATGGTGATGTAGACAGAGCTCTTCCAGTATTGAAAAAAACAATTCAAAAGGAAGGAAGAGGGTTGAAAATGAAAAAACAATATCATGAAAAAAAATCAGAAAAAAGAGCTAAAAAGAAAGCTGAAGCTAAAAAAAAGAGGTACCAACAAGAGTGCAGAAGGCAGCGTTATGGTTGGTAGTTTGTACTCAAGTTAATAGTTTATCATTGGTTATTTTATGAATATTCACGAATATCAAGCGAAAGAAGTTTTGCATAAATTTAATGTCCCAGTGCCAAAAGGTTTTGTTGCTACATCTGCGGAAGAAGTAAAGACTCAAGTAAGTCAATTAAAATCTGACGTGTTTGTAGTTAAAGCTCAAATTCATGCAGGTGGTAGGGGTAAAGCCGGTGGCGTAAAGCTAGCAAAGTCAGTTGAAGAAGCTCAACAGTTTGTAAAGGACATGATTGGTATGACTTTAGTTACTCATCAAACAGGGCCAAGCGGGCAGCAAGTAAGAAAAGTGTACGTTGAAGAAGGCTCAAGCATTAAGAAAGAGTATTATTTAAGCCTGGTAATCGACCCGAAGCTCAGTAGGCCAATATTCATATTTTCCTCAGAGGGTGGAATGGACATCGAAGAAGTGGCGAAAAATTCTCCCGCAAAAATTGTGAAATTTGATATTGATTCTGCTACAAGTTTTGATAGCAGCAAGTTAAGCAGCAGTTTTCATTTGAGTCCAGAACAAATAGAAAAGATATCGAACATTGCAAAAAAAATATATGATGCATTTATTGCAACTGACGCGAGCCAAATTGAAATTAATCCACTGGTTGAAACAAATTCTGGAGATTTTATTGCGCTCGATGCAAAAATTAATTTCGATGATAATGCTTTATATCGTCACCCAGAAATTATGGAACTTCGTGATTATGATGAAGAAGTGAAAGAAGAGATAGAGGCTTCAAAGTATGGGCTCAGTTACATCAAAATGGATGGCAGTATTGGTTGCATGGTAAATGGTGCAGGTCTTGCTATGGCAACAATGGATATAATAAAATACTACGGAGCAGAGCCTGCTAACTTTTTGGATGTTGGTGGTGGAGCGAGTAAAGAAACTGTAACTGAAGCATTTAAAATCATATTGTCTGATAGCAACGTAAGAGGAATTTTGGTTAATATATTTGGTGGTATAATGCGTTGCGATATTATCGCAAGTGGAATTGTTGCGGCTGCAAAAGAAATGAGCATTAAAGTTCCTCTAGTGGTTAGATTATCAGGTACTAATTTTGAAGAAGGAAAAAAAATTTTAGAAGAGTCGGGATTAAATATTATTGCTGCAGATGAGCTAGATGAAGCTGCGCAAAAGATAGTAAAAGAGGTAAAATAAAGCATGTCCGTTTTAGTAAATAAAGATACAAGATTAATATGCCAGGGTTTTACTGGTGCACAAGGCACATTTCATTCAGAGCAAGCAATTGATTACGGAACGAAAATGGTGGGAGGTGTAACTCCTGGAAAGGGTGGTAGCACTCACCTTAATTTACCGGTTTTTAATACTGTAGCAGAAGCCAAAGAAAAAACCGGTGCAAATGCTACAGTTATATATGTACCTGCTAAATTTGCTGCTGCTGCAATACTTGAAGCAATAGATGCAAAAATAGAATTGATAGTTTGTATTACAGAGGGCATTCCTATACTTGATATGGTGAAAGTTAAGCGCGCGCTTGTTGATTCAAAAAGTCGATTGGTTGGTCCCAACTGTCCGGGAATTATTACGCCTGAAGAGTGCAAAATAGGAATTATGCCTGGCCATATCCATAAGCGTGGACACATAGGAATTATGTCTCGCTCTGGAACTTTAACTTACGAAGCAGTAGCACAAACAACTGCTGTTGGTCTTGGTCAATCCACATGTATCGGAATTGGGGGGGATCCAGTTCATGGTATGACATTTGTTGACTGTATGGAGCTCTTTTTAAAAGATAACGATACTCATGGTATTGTAGTTATTGGTGAAATAGGTGGAAACGAAGAAGAAGATGTATCACATTTTGTGAAAACAGAAAAAACTAAAAAGCCAATCGTTGGTTTTGTAGCAGGCCAAACGGCACCTCCAGGAAGACGTATGGGACACGCTGGAGCAATCATCTCTTCCAGCGGTGGAAGTGCTGGTGCAAAACTAGAAGTTATGCGGAGTGCCGGGATTGCAATTGCTGAAACCCCTGCAGTAATTGGTAAGAAGGTATTGGAAGTAATGCATCACTAGAATTAGGGTCACAAAAACCCTATATCACCGGTCATGAATACGTTATTTGCCCATTCGATTAATAACTTCCCTCCTGGTAAATTTACTGAAGTCTGTTGGACAGTCAGATATCCACGTAGTGTGGATGTAACAAGTGCTGCACAGGCTGCACTACCGCATGATGCAGTAATGCCTGTACCTCTTTCCCAAACTCTTAAAGCTATTTCTCCAGACTTTTCAACTTGTGCAATACTAATATTAATTTTCTGAGGAAATAATACGTGACTTTCCAACTTTGATCCTAAACTTTGCAATGGTATTTCATTTACGTTATCAACAAAAAAAACTATGTGAGGATTACCAATATTTACTGCAACAGGATCTTTTAGCATTTCAAGCTCTATAGGTAAGTGAAGAGTGTCACACTCAGTAGACAAGGGAATTTTATGCCATTTTAGCAAAGGTTTACCCATGTTAACCTTTATGGATTTATCACCAACTTTAAAACACTCTAAAATGCGTTTGTTTACCAGCTCAATAGTGATATACTCAGTACCTTTTTCTGACATTAGCAAATATCCAACGCAACGTGCTGCATTTCCGCACATTTCAGCTTTGCTACCATCAGCATTATAGATATGCATAAAGCAATCGGCTAAACTGGAGTTTGTTATCACTATGACTTGATCGCAACCGTTTTGGTTAGCAATTTTTTTATAGTTCCAATTTAAATCATTTGCTGAACGTGAGTCTATGATAACGAAGTTGTTACCAGTTCCGTGCATTTTGATAAGATTTTCAGGACCTTGGCCACTCATCATAAAAAAACATTTCTTCTATTGGTCTCCTTTTTTTCTTACTTGTTTCAGCGCCCTCTTCTTCGTAACCAACCGCTATCACTGACATTACGTTAAAGTCATTGGGTATATTGAACTCTTTCACTATTTTATCTCTATCAAATCCACCCATTTGATGGGCCATTAAGTTCATAACTGCAGCTTGTAACATAAGTCCATAATTCGCTGCACCAGTATCGTGATTAGCCCAAAAATTTTCACCTTTATCAGATTTGCGGAAATTCTTAGCGCTTAAAGATATGATTAACACTTGTGCATCTTTTGCCCACTTTTGATTAGATTCATCAAGACAATTTAGCAATTTTTCCCATGCGTTTTGATTGCTCTGTTTATTGCATATCACATATCTCCAAGGTTCATCACCAAAACATGAGGGAGTCAGCCTTACAGCTTCCATTAAAATATCCATGTCTTCCTGAGATATTGCTCTTGTAGGATCGTATGAACGTCCGCTGTGTCTTGCTTTCATCAACGATAATAGATCTTGTTTACTCATCATTTTTAATTTAATAGTGCATAAATAATTCATTGTAGCACAATATAAGCAAAATTTAAATTGCAAAACCTCTCATACACATATATTACATTTAATAAGTTATTTTTATTGGGAAGGTATGTTTATAACACAATCTAGCAGCAGATCAACACTGGCTGAAATATTGTCTTGCGTTTTACTTTTATTCTTGATGGCTCAAATAAGTATACCATTGCAGCCTGTGCCTATCACATTGCAAACTTTAGGAGTAATGCTTATTGGGCTTAAATTTAACCGCAGAACAGCATTCTATTCTGTGCTTACATATCTATCACTTGGTGCAGCAGGATTGCCTGTTCTTGCAAATTTTTCTGGTGGTTATCACGCTCTCCTTGGACCAACAGGTGGATATTTAATTGGCTGTTTAGCTGCTGTTATGGTAATGAGCAAAGTAAATGAATTACTGAACTCTAAGTATAAATCATTTGTGTGTAATTCTTTAAGTTGTCTGGCTGGTACAGTTATAATCTTTATTTGTGGTGTTAGTTGGCTTGCTGTTTACTTGGGTCTGAGACAAGCAATAATGGTGGGTGTTTTGCCATTTATCCTTCCTGGTTTGGTAAAAATTTTTCTACTTGTAGCAGCTTTGCAATATTTGAAAAAATGATAAAATTCCGCCCTCATCATTTCATGTGCACCCTCGCGTTTCGGGGATATGGGTATTCTCAGGGTTTTGTAGAAAATTATAAAAGGATAGCAAGCAAAGTAATTAGTACTCAAATCGAAGTAGTTGGTAACCTTGATAATATCTGTAGTGCTTGTCCAAATCAGACTAAACAAGGTAAATGCACCACACAAGCTAAAGTTTTAGAGCTAGATAGAAGGCATATGGAAATTTTAGGAATTAAAATTGGCGAGACTTTGACCTGGAGTGAAGCGGTAGAAAAGATTAGGGAGAAAATGTCTTTAGAGAAATTCGAGTACGCATGTGAGGGGTGCAACTGGCAGCCATATGGAATATGTAAAAATGCCCTTTTAAATTGTCATTCCTATAAAGGTAGTTGACAAAATGTTAAGATAAATCGAAGCATTTTTGTGGAAATAAAGCGAAATATGGAAGACAAAAGATAAATGCATTCTGAAAGGCTACACAGCATGTTCGTCCCGCTAATTAATAATATCTTTATTATTGTATGAGATAGGTAATTTAGCATTTATGAATTTGTAATGTGTTGCATATAGCTCAAAGAAATAAGGTTTACTGGTTACACGCTGCAGCCAATGCCACAACACTAGGACCTATGTTTATCTGCATGTTAATTTGCGTTGTGATTTTATGGAGGTCTTCTGTTACCTATGCTAGTGAAAATTTGGAGATACAGAAGGCCTTTGATAGTGTTGTCAAGCATATAAAAGCTGATAAAAAATATAAAGATCTTGATGTTATTGAGAGAAAAAGTGATAAATTTAACATCAAAATTGCGCAGAATTCTGGCAAGAGTTTTGACATATACTCTACTTTAAAAAAAGCAAAAGATTCCTTTGAATCAGGAGATAATGAAACAGCTATTTCTCTCCTTAATCAGATCATTGCAAAGTTTCCTTATCATAAAAATGCTTTAATTGGATTGGGAAATATTTATTACGCTAATAAAGAATACAAAAAAGCTGTAGAGATTTACACAAGACTGTTAAAAGAACACCCTAGTAACCCTTACATATTAAAAAATTTTCTGACGATAATCTCACAATATGATCCTGATCTGGCGTTGAGTGAAATGTTAAAATTGTATGATATACATAAAAATTATGCTCCTTTATTAGCAAATTTAGGTCTGATCTATATGAAAAAGGAGGATTATGTAAAAGGTAAAGAGTATATGATAACTGCTATTTCCCTCGATGAAAACAATATTTTTTATACTTATAATTTAGCTGTTATTCTAGATAAACTTTCAGATTTTCAAAATGCTACAATATTCTACTTAAAGTTGTTAAACATGGCTACAACTTCGAAAGATGTGAGTGAAAAAATACCTTTATACAAAGTGACAGCAAGACTAAAATTTATAAAACTTCACAGCACGCACCCAAAGATTTCATAAAAGCTTATAGCTTACCTAAAGCTAATTTATCGTATCTGTTCAGGCAATGGCGTCAACTTAAGGACACATTTTAGACTTCTGTGTTGAAATAAAACAGAAACAAAAGTGCTGTCCCTTGCACTCTTTGGATAATTTAATGGTAAAAGTTTTAGAGAGAAATTTTATACACTATCGCTGATATTTTTCCTTAAGTTGACGCCATTGGCTGAACGGACACAATTTATCGCTATTTTTGTTTACAATAATAATATTGAGCTATAGAATTAGATCTAAAGGGGCAATTAGCTCAGCTGGTAGAGCATCTCGTTTACACCGAGGAGGTCGGCAGTTCAAGTCTGTCATTGCCCATTTGCTTAACTGAATGTTAGTATTATTAATTACTTCAATTAAAGTATAGAAAATGCAGGATAATATAGTACCAATCTCAATAGTAAAAGAGCTGGAAGATTCTTATCTTTCCTACGCAATGAGCGTTATCATAAGCCGGGCTATACCTGACGTGCGAGATGGATTTAAACCTGTTCATAGGCGCATATTATATGCAATGTCGAGAGCTGGATTCGATGCTGGTAAGCCATATAAAAAGGCAGCTCGTATAGTAGGGGATGTAATGGGGAAATATCACCCACATGGTGATGCAGCTATTTACGATTCCTTGGTTAGAATGGCCCAAGATTTCTCTCTTCTTTTACCACTTGTTGATGGGCAAGGTAACTTTGGTTCGATAGACGGAGATCCACCAGCTTCAATGCGATACACAGAAGCAAGACTTCAAAAAGTGTCGCACTTTTTACTGAATGATATTGATGAAGATACAGTTGATTTTAGGCCAAACTACGATGGAAATGAAACAGAGCCTGTTGTGCTGCCTGCAGAGTTTCCGAATCTATTGGTAAACGGTGCAAGTGGTGTTGCAGTTGGTATGGCAACCAATATTCCTTCTCACAACCTTGGAGAAATAATAGATGCTTGTATGTTATATGTAGATAATCCTGAAGTGACTTTGGATGAGTTACTTGAAGTGATGCCAGGGCCGGATTTCCCAACTGGGGGAACAATTCTTGGCAGGTCTGGAATAAGATCAGCGTTTGCCACAGGTCGTGGATCAATTGTTGTGCAAGGCAAGACTCACATAGAAGACCTGCCGCAAGATAGGCAAGTAATAGTGATTGATGAAATACCTTACCAAGTAAATAAAGTAAAATTAATTGAGAAGATAGGTGAGCTTGTAAAAGAAAAAAGAATTGATGGCATAACAGAGATTAGGGATGAGTCCGATAAGTCTGGTATTAGAGTAGTAATTGACCTCAGAAGAAATGCTGAAGCAAGTTTTATACTTAATCAAATATTGGGACTTACTCCATTAAGAAGCAGTTTTAGTGTTAACACTTTAGTGCTCAATAACAACAGGCCTGCTATGATGTCATTAAAAGAAATCATAGCTGCTTTTGTTGATTTTAGAAAAGAAGTATTAATCAGGAGAACAGAATTTCGTCTAAGAAAAACGAGAGAAAAAGCTCATATATATATAGGGCTCTACATTGCGGTCCTCAGCATAGATGAAGTGATAAAAATCATCCGCGGTGCAAAAGATCCTGCGGAAGCAAGTAGAGAACTTTTAAATAAAGAATGGAAAACTTCGAATGAAATCAACACTATTATCGAGTTGATTTCAGATAGCGCAAGTTTTTTGAAAGATGGAGTGTATAGATTAACTGAGCTACAAATTAAGGCTATCCTTGATATGAAACTGCAGCGTTTAACAGGCCTTGAAAAAGACAAATTAGAAGCTGAGCTAAGTTCAATGATCAACCTGATAAAAGAATATATCGCTTTTCTTGGCTCAGAAGAGAAGTTGATGAAGGAAATAAAAAACAATTTACAAGAAATAAAGAACAGATTTGCTGTGCCGCGAAAAACTTCAATAGAGGAGTCAGACGCGGACATTGAAGCTGAAGATCTAATTCCACAAGAGGATATGGTGATAACCGTAACTATGAATGGTTATATCAAGCGTGTGAAGCTTTCTCACTACAGAACTCAGCGTCGTGGTGGAAAAGGAAAGCTAGGACAGGGATTAAAAGAAGAAGACGTAATTACAGAATTATTTGTGACAAATACTCACACTAGTGTTTTGTTCTTCTCTAACATTGGTCGAGTTTATAGATTAAAAGTTTATAAATTACCTCTTGCAGAGCCAACTGCACGTGGAAGAGCGCTTGTTAATATATTCCCGCTTAGCGATGGTGAAACTATAACTAATATCATGCCGTTGCCAAGTGAAAATGATGAGAATCAAAACATAGTTTTTGCTACTGCCTATGGAAACATAAGGCGTAACTCTTTAGCGGACTTTCACTATATTCCAAGCAATGGAAAAATAGCAATAAAGCTCGATGAAGGAGACAAATTAATATCGGTTAAAGTATGCAATGCAATTGATCATGTTTTTCTTTCAACAAGATTCGGCAAAAGTATCAGATTTGTTGTAAGTGATGTGCGTCAATTTAAAAGTCGCAATTCAGATGGCGTAAGAGGTATCAAACTTGCAAAGAATGACAGTGTGATATCCATGACCATATTAAATGGGATAGGTGTAGCAACAGAAACAAAAGAACTTTACTTAAAAGTTCCACTTGCAAAAAGACTGGGAACTGCAATTAATAACTCCATTGATTCTAAATTGGAAAAGACTTTAAATGATTTAGGAATAGATAACGAATTATTCTTAAAACTTGCAGTGAATGAGGAGTTTATATTAACTATTACTGAAAATGGCTTTGGTAAAAGAACTTCTGCGTATGAGTATAGAATAACTAACAGGGGTGGTGTTGGTATCACCAATATTCTTACTACTAGCAGAAATGGTAATGTTATTGCTAGTTTTCCAGTTGAGCAGGGTGATAATATAATGCTTATTACAGATAAAGGAAAGTTAATTCGCATTTCAGTAAATGATATCAGAATTGCAGGACGTAGCACTCAGGGAGTAACTCTATTTAAAACAGAAAGTAGAGAAAAGGTGGTCTCAGTAGCAAAAGTTGAAGATCCTGATTCCACTGAAGATAGTATTTCTGAAGTTGAAAACTCTATCTCTTCTCAACTGTAGTACAGGTTAAACAAAAGCGCAAGTTTTTGTTGATTAATACGCAGTATTTAATTTAAAATATATACTTATGGCTGAGTAAAGATCAATGGACAAAAAATTGACTAAAAATAAAAAACCACTGGCAAACAAAGAGGATAAAAAAACACCTCCCGTTAAAGATCTTACTAAAAATAAGAGTAGGAGAGATTTTATAACATTAACTACATGCGCTATGGCAGGTATAGGAGCTGTAAGTGGACTTTGGCCACTGGTTAAGTCTATGAATCCTTCTGCTGAAGTTCTAGCAACTTCCACAGTGGAGGTGAATTTGTCTGGAATTCAGGAAGGACACGGAGTAAAAGTAAAGTGGCAAGGTAAACCAGTATTCATTCGTAGACGCACAAAGCAAGAAATTGAGGCTGCAAGAGCTGTGAATACAGAGAACTTGAGGGACCCTCAATCAGATGAACAGAGAGTACGTGAAGGAAAAGACGAATGGTTAATCATGATCGGAATATGTACACATCTTGGGTGTGTACCGGTTGACCACGCTACAAGAGATGGTAACGGTTGGTTCTGTCCTTGCCACGGTTCATATTATGATACATCAGGCCGAGTGATTGGGGGGCCTGCACCAAAAAATATGACTGTACCTGATTATTTTTTTCCCAGTGAGAATGTTGTGGTAATTGGCAAGAAGGCTTAACGGAACTCGTTAAAAAAAACTCACAGGATCAACATCTATTATCACTGCAATACTCGAATTCAAGTTACAATTTTTAATCCAATATTTCAGCTTTTTTTGTATGGATAGACTGTGCTTATTGTGTATTTTTAATAATACCCTATACCGATACTTATTATTTAAAAAATTTATCGCTGCTGGTGATGGGCCAAGAATTTCAAATTCCTTTTTGTCTACACCTACATTTTTTTCCTGGATACAAGTAGTTGAGCTACTTGAATGACAGAAAAGAGATTTTACTATTTCATTCGCTGCTTTTTGTGTTGCAATCTGATTCTTACCACAAATGATAAGCGCTATTAATCTGCTAAATGGTGGCATTTTGGCTTCACGTCTTGACTTAAGTTCAATTTCATAAAATGAGTCCCTTTTTTGATGCAGCAATGCTTTTATTATTGAACTTTCAGGGTTATTGGTTTGCACTATTACCATTCCTTTTTCATTAAACCTTCCTGACCTGCCTGCAACTTGGTGCAATAATTGATACGTCTTTTCCGCTGCTCTCAAATCAGAATTTTCGAGGCTCAAATCTGCATTCATTACTCCAACCAAAGTTAATTTGGGAAAATTGTGCCCTTTAGCAATTATTTGTGTGCCGATTATAATGTTCACCTCTTCTTTCAACACTAAGTCAATTACGTTACTAACCGACTTTTGATCGCTGCTTATCATCGCAGTTTTTGCGTTTGGTATTAATTTCACCATTTCTTCAAGTAACTTTTCAATTCCTATGCCGTAGAGGGACAACGGCTGTTCACTTTGGCAATTAGAGCATTTTTCTGGAAGTTTCAATTGATAAGAACAGTGGTGACACAAAAGAGCATTTTTTTTCTTGTGATATGTAAGCCAAACAGCACAATTTAAGCAGGAAATTTTATATCCACACTTTTTACAAACTGCCAGTTGTGCATACCCTCTGCGGTTTAGAAAAAGCATAACCTGCTGTTTTTTCTCTATGGTTTGTTTGATGCTTTCAAAAAGCTCAGAGGAGATCCATTGCTTGTTGTTCCTCATATCTACTACTTTAATGAGTGGCAATTCTGCACCACCAAATCGTTTAGTTAGCTTTACATGATTGTAATTCCCGTTTTTAACATGATGAATCGTTTCAAGCAGTGGAGTAGCTGATGATAAAATAATCGGAATATTTTCAAATTTGGCTAAGATTATCGCCATATCTCGAGCATTATATATAATTCCCTGTTCTTGTTTAAAAGATGAGTCGTGCTCTTCATCAACGATAATCAATTTTAGGTTTTTATAAGGCAAAAAAAGCGCTGACCGTGCACCAATAATTATCTGCGCATTTCCATTTGCTATATTGAGCCAATTATTCCGGCGAGTTTTTGGAGTGAGCCCTGAGTGCCATTCAACTAAGTTTTTTGATATCTGACCGCGAACACGATTTACCAATTGTGAAGTTAAAACAATTTCAGGTAGGAGGATTAAAATTTGTGTATTACCTTCTCCTGATGTCATTTCAACATATTCTGGTGTCATACTAGTACGTGGCAAAGACGGTATGCTAAATGTTACAGTGGGTTTTGCCTTGAGTATAAAGGTGTCATTCCAGTGCTTGACACTGGAATCCAGGAATTTTGATTGTAAATTAGGTATTGGTTTTAAGTTAAAATAAACATTTGTAATGAGGTTATATGAAAAACTGGATCCCAGTGTCAGGCTACTCGGATGACACCCTCTTGGTAGACCCAAATCACAATGTTCGTACAGTTGTGTCTCTGGGCACTGGGATGGTAAAGTCTGAGCAGCATTTGGAACGGCAGTGTAATTCTTAATCAATTGTGCAATCACAGAGAGATAAACTTCCGTTTTTCCAGATCCTGTCTCACCGTCAAGCAAAGTCACTGAATACTCGTTCAAATTGCTGATTATTTTATCACTAGCTATCTGCTGTTCAGGGCTTAATTGGCAACTTATTTCACTTGTTTCCTGCTTTTGTTCAACACAAACCAATTTATCTATGTGATTTACTTTTAACACTCCTCCCATTATCACTTTGGCAAGCATACCAATAGGTATTAAATTGTATTGTGCAACCCACTCTGCAAATGCAATCAATTTTGGTCTAATATTTGGTAAATCGATTTTTTGCTCAATAAATTTTAATTCTCGGTTACTTTTATCACTGTATTTCCAAACTATTCCGATTAAGCGTTTTTTGCCAAATGGCACCACTACGTAATCTCCAAGTAAAATCTCAGTATTTTCCTCAATTGCATATGAAAATAACTGATCAATTGGAAGTGATAGTAATACGTCAACTGTTTTTGCCATAGTGATTGAGTTTAACATTGTTTTAAAGAGCTTGTAACTTTATTAAGCTTGGCAATATAGATGAATCGGTACAGAGAAAATCTTAACGTTTAACACATTTTTCATAGTACAGACCGTATGATTGATAAATAAAATGATTTATAGAATTTGTGGAGGCTACCAATGGTCAACGACAAGATTACTTTGAACTTTGAAATAGAAAAAGGCGAACCTATAGATCGATACTACTTTTCTGCACATATAAAGCTTACAGATGAAAGCAAAAATCTTTTGCGCGAGAAGCTTGGCAGTACAATTCAATTCGATAATCTAGATGATCACTTCAATCTTAACCATGAGAATTTTTATATCTACTACAACAAATATAGTGAGCACAATGGTAGAAGTGAGCTACACGTTAGGGATGATAACGGTAAATATTTAACCTCCAATCTTCCACTTAATTACTATGGATTCTCAATGGAACTATCACCTGACGGAGCGTCAATTGCAGATTATGGTTTTTATCCTCTGTATGCAATCTATAACCCAAATCACTATGATAAAGCAAAGGAAAAAGTATTTGATGATCACGGTGAATTGTCACCAATTGCATCAAATGTGTTAGATAATTTTTTAAGCAACACAAATAGCTTAACCACACAAGATATATTACAAAATGTATTCTCACAACTGCAGAAGAAAGCTGATGAAGAAGCAGAAAGATTGGCAAGAGAGAGAGAAGCAGAAAGACAAAGGGAGGAAGAGTTAAATGAAAAGAACGAGGAGTTAAAAGAACTTGTAGAAAAGGATGAGATTAAAATATTCAAAGTGGTAAAAGGTAATGATTTAGGTAATGGGCATTCAGCAGTAGTTTTACAACTTGATGGGGAAGAAGGTGACAAGATACCTCTCGACTCTAGTAAATACTACATAGCAGAGTATAGACACCACCCAGAATGGGAAGGCGATGAATATTTAAATTTTGTTAGCCCTGATAGTGATATGCTGGTTAATTATGAAAACTTATTTTTTGTGCTCAATCAAAGCTCCTACTCAGACTTTGAAAGTGGGTTTTATTCAGAAAACAGAACCGATCCCCATAATTATGCTAAATATTCAAAGGAACCATATTTGAGTGGTGACCAGCTATCTGAAAAATTATCTAATGAATTGGAGGAAGATAGCAATCAGATAGGTACTGAATTTACAATTGATGATGAGCAAGTAGACGAAGAAGTTGTGGTAGAGAGTGAAGCCAAGTCTGGGGAGAAAGGAACGGTTGGTGAGGATAACGCAAAAAATACTATACAGGAAGAAGAATCTAACTATATAGATCAAATGCAAGCGGATGATAGCAGCAGTTATAAACCAGCTTTGCAAAGCAATCGTGATGATTATGCTGATACGAAAAAAGCTCTGCAGGAAAAATTGCATGGAGATGAAATACACAAGCAAAGTAATGAGAAAGCTCAAAAAGATATAGAAGTAAAAAAAGTAACTGTGGAAACTGACAGTAGCAGTAATAAGACTGAAAAACAAACAAAACCAACAGAAGATGAACAAGAAACTGTTATGGCAAGTGTGATAGAAAATATGGATAAAAATTCTGATATTGAAGCAGAAACTTCTAACAGTGTTGCAAATTCACAACATCCCTTAAAAATAAAGACAGGAAGTCCTCTTGAAGTGGGAAAGTATAAGGTGGAGCTGCAAGTGACATATGATGATGTAAAGAATTTTTATGATACCGTACGTGGTAAATATCATGCTGGCGATGGATATAACTACGAACAAGTAATGGTTTTATATAATGAAATTGTTAGGCCCGCTCACAATCATCATTACGAGCTGTTTACTCTTGATGAAGCACATGTTGCTAATGATCACCTGTTTATCAAGGGTCAGGATTTTGGAACTCTAAATGATTTTAATGAGATGTTCTATAAAAGTGATGAGTTAATGTGATGTAAAAAGCAAGATTCAATCTGGTGAACGAGAGTTAACTGACAGAGGAGATTGACACGTATGCCTTTATCTTTAAGATTGTTTATCAAGTATAGACATCAGCTCGCCCCATTCTCTTTTACCAATATTACTTTCTTCTCTAGTAACGTTTTCCCCTTTAATTAATTTGCGAATTATTTCTAGACCAGTTCTTGAAATACAGGCTGATTCTAGGCAATATTCAACAAAGGCATTGTAGGCCAGTGGAACCCATTTTTTTATTATATCCAGCATAACTTCTGCATAAACTCTGATTTCATATTGGGCATGCTTATCAGCTCTAAGCTTCAAAAAATGAAGGAGATTATGCAGATCTATTTTCCAATAAAATTGCGTGTAGTAATTAAGCATTAGGTTAGTTCTGGCAATTTCTCTTGCAAGCCCCTGCTCAATAAATTTTTCATAATGAGAATATACTAAATTAGAGTCATTTGTTAGAGAATCTATTATTTCCTTTGAGGTATCTGGATCAAAAGCTTCCCCGCTACCTTGTTTATTATTGTCAGATTGTTTTGCAACTTGTTCTGGTTTAGGTGTATAAAATTCATTATCAAGTATTGAATACCTTGCTGAATATTCATTCACATTTGCAGTTCTATGCCTTATCCATTGCCTTGCAACAAAAATTGGAAGTTTCACGTGAAACTTAATTTCACACATTTCAAATGGAGTTGTATGATGATGTCTCATTAAATACTTTATAAGTGCTTCATCCTGACTTATCTGTTTTGTTCCCTTGCCATAAGAAACACGAGCAGCTTGAACTATAGCGCTATCAGAGCCCATATAATCCACTACTCGAATAAATCCATGGTCTAATACCTTATGTTCTTCATATAAGATTGCATCTATTTCTTTTACTATAGTTCGTTTGGTTGCTTCATTCATAAAATATCCTCAAGACGAAATGGAGATATCAGCTCCACATGAATTGAGTTTTTCATGCATTGCTTCATATCCTCTCCATAAATGATGTGAATTGTTTATTATAGTTTCTCCACCGGCTACCAAAGAAGCAAGCACCAAAGCTGCTGTTGATCTTAAGTCAGTAGCATATAGATTAGCTCCAGATAAGCTTTTTATTCCACTTATAGTAGCTTTGCTTTTCTCGATGCTGATATTAGCACCTAACTTTCTCAATTCATCTGCATGTGTAAATCTGTTTTCAAAAATGTTCTCTTCAATTACTGATATCCCATCAGCGATGCACATTGCAGACATCAGTTGTGGTTGCATATCACTGGGAAAATTGGGATATGGATCTGTCGCAACGTTAGCAGACTTAATAGAGCCATTTTTTCTGGAAATAACAATGCCTCCATCATACAGTTCAACCATAGCTCCTATAGTCTCCAACTCATTTGTAATACACCTTATATCAGATAGATTTATTCCTTCCAACTCCAACTTACCACCGGTTATTATAGCAGCTAGTGCATAGGTGCCTGCTTCTATGCGATCTGGTATTATTTTATGAACACATCCATTTAGTGCTTCAACTCCTGTTATTATGACCTTTGTATTATCAATTTCAATATCAGCACCCATTTTCTTCAGAAAATCTATTAAATCAAGAACTTCCGGCTCAGTTGCAGCATTGTTTATTGTTGTCACTCCTTCTGCAAATGTTGCTGCCATTATTACATTTTCTGTTGCGCCAACACTTATTTTCTCAAATGTGATTTCTTTTCCTTGTAGCTTTCCTTTCACTGTTGCAATTATATTATAGCCGTCAATTTCAATTTTAGCTCCCATTTCTTCTAATGCTTTAATATGCATATCAACGGGACGCTTTCCAATGTTGCATCCACCAGGAAATGCTGTTCTCGCTTTGCCAAATCTGCTAAGCATTGGACCCAATATTAGAAAAGAAGTTCTTAGCTTACTTGCGGTTTTATATGGCATCACGTGATTGTTGATATTGCTGCAGTCAATTTTCAAAGTATGGTTCGCTTTATAATTTTTATTGTGCATAAAGTTCACTTCTGCTCCAAGACTTTCAAGCAACTTAGACATTAGATGCACATCAATTAAATCAGGTACATTATGCAAAATTACCGGGGAGCTACTTAATAGACTTGCTGCCATTATTGGTAAAACAGCATTTTTTGAGCCATTAATCTTGATTTTTCCGACCAAAGGTTTGTAGTTATTTCTTATTAATATCTTGTGCATTTAATTAGATATAAAGTATAATTCATTAGTTTATTGAAGTCTTACTAAGTATAATAGATTGACCGTAAAAGGCAAAATTTGCTTTTTCTTCCTCATCATCCCAGTGTCATGCTACCTGCATGACACCTGATGCGAATTGCCCCCGAAATTTTATACTATGAATTACTCAAATGACGCTCTCGAGCTTTATCAAACCAAATAACACCAATTGCAACAATGAAATAACCAGCTGCTCCTAATGTAAGGCGAATTACTGCATCGAAAGTTGACAGAGGAGGAGACGGCATTAGAATGCTCAAAACACTATACACAAGATTATTTGTTGCATGAGCAATAGTTACTGGCCAAATCGAGTTGTCTTTTTCAAACAACCAGGTAAACATTATAGACATTGCACAAATATAAAGGGTATAAGCACAAATAGTCGGGAATGTAAAGCCATCCTTCCACAAAGCTGAGCCAGCAACCACATAAGTTGGTATGTGCCATACTGACCAAATAATACCGACAATAATTGCTCTGATATAAAAATTTGATATTTTGCTTTTAAGATTTTTCAAAAGATAGCCACGCCAACCGATCTCTTCACCAAGAGACATAATGATCCACATCACAAAGGTTGATAATAAAACAAATAACATCACTAATGGACTCAAAACTGCACTCAAATCCTTTACACGGTCTAACGTAAAAGACTCTCGGAAAAATGAAAAACCGCAGTAAATTGACAAAAGACCATTGGAAATTAGCATACTTACCAGAATAAGTATAAACCCTAATAGACAGTTTTTTGGCGAACTAAGTTTAAAAAGATCCCTTACCTTCTGTTTATTATAAATGGTTAGCAAAATTGCAACTGAAGCCGGAACAAATGTTGTTAATAATGTTATGTCTTTGAAAGGTAAGCACCAAGCTATAATGCACGTCAAAAAATATGTAATTACAACAAATAATGTACAATTAATAGTGGTTAAATTCATGCATACGCCCATCAATTCCTTTTCTGCATTATTGATCTTTATTCATAAATTGTCAATAAAATACTTCTTCAGGGATGAATAGAATATTTTTTCTTTTTGAATTGCTATTGATAGTTTAATTTTTATATGTATTCCCTTTCACAACCGTTTGTCATCCCAGTGTCACGTGCTGGGATGACAGTAGGAGAGCTGCTTGCATGACAAGAGGAGGGTACTGGAATGACAAGAGGAAGACACTGGGGTGACATCAACTAAACTTGTCCAAATATGAGCGATGCATTAGTGCCACCAAAACCAAACGAATTAGAAAGTGCATATTGAATTTTATGCTCCTGAGCTTTAAACGGTACAAAATTTAAATCACATCCTTCTGAAGGCTTGTGTAAATTTAAGGTTGGCGGAATAATTCCATTATTTAACGCAAGAATACTGAATATTGCTTCAACGCTCCCTGCAGCACCAAGTAAATGTCCTATAGAAGATTTAGTTGAAGAAACAGGTATTTTATAAACGTAGTCACCGAATAACTGTTTCATTGCTATTACTTCAATTTTATCTCCAAGTGGCGTTGAAGTTCCATGTGCATTGATATACCCTACTTGATTGGGATTAATTTGTGCGCTCTTTAAAGCAAGCTGCATTGCCTTAAATGCGCCTCTTCCTTCTGGATGTGGTGCTGTAATGTGGTGCGCATCTCCTGTGAGTCCGTACCCAACCAGTTCAGCATGTATTTTTGCCCCCCTTTTTTTCGCATGTTCGTATTCCTCCAGCACCAATATACCTGCTCCTTCACCCATAACAAAACCATCGCGTTCTTCATCCCATGGCCTTGAAGCTTCTTCCGGTTTATCGTTAAATTTAGTTGATAACGCCTTCATAGATGCAAAACCTGCAATTCCAACTCTACACAGTGCACTTTCTGCTCCACCTGCAATCATAACATCCGCTTCACCAAGTTTTATAGTTCTTGCTGAGTTTATGATTGCATGCGCACCTGTTGCACATGCGGTTACTGCTGAATCGTTTGGACCTGTAAATTCGTATTTAATAGAAATATGGCCAGATATCAAATTTATTAGACTTGCAGGGACAAAAAATGGACTGACACGTCTGGGCCCTTTTTCCTGCATGGTAATAACATTTTCCTGAATTGACGGAAGACCACCTATACCAGAGCCAATAGTCACACCAACACGTTCCCGATTGATATTTTGGCTTTCCAAAATTAATGAATCATCTACTGCCTGAATAGCTGCTGCAATACCGTAATGGATAAAACGATCTGTCCTTTTTGAGTCTTTCTCAGAAATATAATCTAGTGGATTGAAATGGTGCTCAATGTTGTCTGATTGCAACGGCACCTGCCCTGCAATTTTGCAAGCAAGATCAGAAGAGTCAAATCTATCCGTATTGATTGCTTTTATGCCAGACTCACTTTTTATTAGCCTTGACCAAGTGTTGTCAACATCTGCCGCTAGTGGAGTGATTAAACCAACACCAGTGACTACTACTCTTCTGCTCATTTAACACTAACTATTAGCCTTTTTTATTATTAATGTACTCAACTATTTGCTCCATAGTTTCCATTTTTTGTGCGTCTTCATCTGGAATTTCTATTCCAAACTCTTCTTCTGCTGCCATGATGATTTCAACTGCATCTAAGCTGTCTGTACCATGCTCCGAAAGCTTTGAAGAGCTGTTGAATTTCTCTACATCCTTACTAATATGCTCTAGTATAATCTTTTTCACTTTTTCTTCTATGTCTTCTCTAGTGCTCTTTGCTAGTTCGCTATTCACATTTCTTACCAAAAAAATAACCTATTCTTTGATGTTATAAAAAATTTTTATGTTTGCAATATCTTTTATAACTGGTAAACTACAGTAAAGTTTTCTACTGCCCTAGCTGGCTAGCGTTACGTGCTAAACAATTAACAATTCAAAAATGCTAGACGAAACAACAAAAAATTTGCTTATTGTAGAAGTAAATAAACTCTTACCCGAAAATAGCGAGAATAAGCTTATATCAGCTATGCGTTATATACTCCTTGCTCCTGCAAAACATATACGCTCCTTTTTAGTCGTAGCTTCATCGCGAGTGTTTAACGCGGAAGCTAAAAAAGTAATATCAGTTGCTGCAGCAATTGAATTTGTTCATGCTTACTCTCTAATTCACGATGATTTACCGTGCATGGACAACAGTGATACTCGCAGAAGCCAGCTAAGCTGCCATAAAAAATTTGATGAAGCAACAGCAGTGCTTGCCGGAGATGCACTACTTACTCTGGCTTTTGAGGTATTATCTTCGTTAAATGAGAAACGCTGTGAAATCATAAAAGTTCTTTCTCAGGCAATAGGAATTAGGGGAATGGTGGGAGGACAGGCTTTAGATATTAACAGTGAGCATATAGATTTTAGCCCCCAACCCTCTGTCATTCAAGTAGCGGACACTGGGATCCAGAAGGCTTTGCCTACAAGCATTTCGTGCAAAAAGCCATGCGATAGTGGAGCTGAACATGAAATGGATTCCAGTGTCAGCTACTTGCATGACACCCTTTCTACCTTAAAACTACAACATTCGTACGGCTGTATGTATGACGCTGGAATGACGTCGGGCCAAGCTGATAAAATAAAAGAAATTCATTTGATGAAAACCGCAAAACTATTTGCAGCTTCATGTGAAATAGGTGCTATAATAGGGGGTGCTACAGACAAGCAACGTAAAGCGTTATATAACTATGGAATAAATCTAGGGCTTATCCTTCAAGCTAAGGATGATATTGAAGACTACGAACAAGATAAAACAAATAATCTTATGTCTGTGCTTGGTAAAAGTGAAGTAGAGGACTATATAGACGGCCTCTTTAAACAAGGCTTGGATAATTTGAGTGCGCTTTCAGGGGATACTAATTATTTATATGATTTATTGAATCAAGTAAAGAAAGATGGTTAGAAAAATTATATTACAAATGCTTATTTCCGTAGTAATGATTCTCACTTTAACTTCTGCTTTTGTGTTTACTATTGTCTATATAAACAAAGGTAAACCGGAAAAAAAGGACAAGCTTTATGAGATAAATGCCACGCATGGTGGTTTGATACAGACGATAGCACATTACCTAGTGAAGCCAATACTTGAATCAGCACTTGACCGCTATATTGAAAAGCATGGGCTGACAGAATATTTAGAAGAAATAACGCAGCAAAAGGAAGAAGATTCAATAAATTTTTATGAAATTACTGAAGGCAGTGGCAGCAAGGCTTTTTGTGGCCTGGAAGTCCTATTGCAAATATATAAAATTTCTAATAATAACTCAGCAACACTCCCTAGCAAAGTTTCTGATGTTACTTTGAAAATAGGTCAAGATGACCTAAAAGAAGTGAGTTTAGGGGTAATAGGTATGAAAGAAGGCGGAGAGCGTGTAGTTACTATTGCCAATGAGAACAAAATGAATTTTAATTCTTATTACGTCAAACTGATCGAAGTAAAGGATAAATATCCCGACTCAGTAAATAATCTGATGGTTTTTAATGACTTAATTAACAAGACTGGAAAACAAGTAAGGTGCGGTGATGAGATATCGGTTAAATATAGCGTAAAGGAGCATAATGGGGAATATATAGTCAAAGATCAAACAGTGCAATTTAGGGTTGGCGATAAAAAAATACCACTTGCTATAGAGCTTGGAGTTGTGGGAATGAGAGCTGGTAATAAAAGAACTATTCTTTCTCCGCCTGACCTTTTGACTATTACTGACGATATGTTAATAAAAGACATAGATTATGATGAAGAAAATATCTCAATAATTGACTTAAGCTTAGATGTTAAGCAAGAGGTCGCAGCACACCATTCTACTGTTGAAAAACAGCCTAAAGAATATAGCTGAAATTTTAGGTCTACTGGCTAATCTTCTGAACACTCTCTATACTACTTAAAGTAGGCTTTTCGTTTTTCCTAAAGTATAAACTTAGATAAATCAAGCTGCTTCGAAATTGACTCAAGTTTATCTTTTACATACTTGCTGTCTATAATGAATTTTTCGCTATTTTTCTCAGAAGCAATGAAACTTATTTCATCTAAAAGCTTCTCCATGACAGTGTGAAGCCTTCTTGCGCCTATATTTTCCACTTGCCTATTAACTGTAAACGCTATTTCAGCTATGGTTTTTATACCATCATCAGTGAACTCAAGTGTCACATTTTCTGTTTTCATTAAAGCTATGTACTGCTTTAACAAACTAGATTCTGGTTCCTTTAATATTCTTATTAAATCCTCTTGAGTAAGTGCCTTAAGTTCTACCCTGATCGGTAATCTGCCCTGCAATTCCGGTAAGAGGTCAGATGGTTTAGACTGATGAAAAGCACCAGATGCAATAAATAATATATAGTCTGTTTTTACATGGCCATACTTAGTTGTAACAGTTGTTCCTTCAAGTAATGGTAACAGATCGCGTTGCACTCCTTCTCTGTTTACTTCACCTTTTACTTCTGTACGCGCTGCAATTTTGTCTATTTCATCCAAAAATACTATACCGTCATTACTAACAAGATCAATGGCTTCTTTGATTATCTTATCTTCATCCATTAGCCTTTCACTTTCTTCATTAATTAATATTTCACGCGCTTCTTTTACCTTCACCGTAATAGTTTTTGTTTTTTTGCTCCCGTTAAACATCTTGCCCATTATTTCTGTTACATTCATCACACCAACTTGCCCACCTGGCATGCCTGGTATATCGAAAGTAGGTAACATACTCTTGCTCTCTCTGACGTTAATAGAAACTTCTCCGTCCTCAAACTCTTTATTCCTCAACCTTTCTCTAAAAATTTTTTTACTCTCTTCGGTTGCATTTTCGCCTACCATAGAGCTTACTATTGTTTTCTCAGCTAAAATTAAAGCCTTTTTAGCTAAGGCTTTACGGGCTTTCTCTTTAACTAAAACTATTGCTGCATCAACTAAATCGCGTATTATCGAATCAACGTCACGTCCAACGTACCCTATTTCAGTAAACTTCGTTGCCTCAATTTTTATGAACGGTGCACCGGCAAGTTTTGCTAAGCGACGAGCTATTTCAGTTTTACCAACCCCTGTATGACCGATCATCAATATATTCTTAGGTATGATTTCATCACGCAATGGAAATGGAACCTGATTGCGACGCCAACGATTTCTGAGCGCAATAGCAACAGCACGCTTTGCATCATCCTGTCCGATTATGAATCTGTCCAATTCTTTAACTATCTTCTGTGGTGGCAGGTCATCTAACAAAACTTGAGTGCTGTCATTAACTTGAACATCGCTGTCATTTGAATCAAAACCACTCTTAGTATCTTTATAGAGGTTATCTTTTTCATCGTAGGTGTCACTACTACAAGACCGCCCTTCTGAAAGGGTTATGGGCTGATTGGAAAAATTGGTGCATAAAGTTTTTTGCTTGGAAGACATATCACTCCTCTATCTTTTCAATAACTACATTATGATTTGTATAAACACATATATCGCCAGCTATCTTCATAGCCTTTTTCGCAATTTCCTCTATTGATATTCCTTTAATGTCAATTAAAGCTCTTGCTGCAGATAGAGCAAAATTTCCCCCAGAGCCAATAGCTGCGACTCCATCTTCAGGTTCAAGAACATCACCTGTTCCCGTAATTACTAATGAAATAGATTTATCTGCAACGATCATCATAGCTTCTAATTTCCTCAGATATTTATCCATTCTCCAGTCTTTTGCAAGTTCAACACATGCTCTCATTAATTGCCCTGGGTGCTTGTCAAGTTTAGATTCTAATCTTTCAAAAAGAGTAAATGCGTCGGCTGTTGCCCCGGCAAATCCAGCAATTACGGAATCACCAGAAAGACGCCTAACTTTTTTTGCTCCAGATTTTATAACAGTGTGGCCCAGTGAAACTTGTCCGTCACCTATTACTACTACACTTTTATCTTTTCTAATTGATAATATAGTAGTGCCATACATTTTATTGTTATCGTGTTGAATCATTTTTCTATCACTTTAAATAAGAATCTCATTATACTTTAATCTTTAGTCAAATTTACTAAATATGTTCAACTATAGCTTATAATATAATACCTTCCTTATAACATTTAAAGTGCAGATGCAAAACATAATTCACCCAGATTTGGAAAAAAGTATAAATAATTGGTTCGAAGCAAAATTTAATGGCCTTACATCGCCATTTTATAGCTCTATAGATCTTAGAAACTCTGGCTATAAAATCGTTCCAGTAGACGCTAATTTATTTCCTGCGGGGTTCAATAACTTAAGTGAAGAATCAAGAACGATGGCAGCAAGATTGATAAAAAGCTATTTTAAAAGACATCAATACAAAAAGGTTCTTATAATACCGGAAAATTATACACGCAATAAAATGTATATAGAAAACGTATTTGTTATAGAGAAAATACTACAACTCGCAGGTTTTGAGACTAGAATTGGCCTTTTATATAATGAAGTATACAATTTAATAGAACAGTATGAAACTGTTGTGAAAGAAAACTCTCTGCTAAAGACAACTTCAGGATTTGTGCCTGATGTTATTATACTGAACCGTGATATGACGAGCCACATTCCAGACACGCTGAAAGACGTAAAGCAAGATATAGTACCAAGCCCACTATACGGTTGGCATAGCAGGCAGAAATTTAAGTATTTTGAAATCTATCAAGAATTAGCATCTGAGTTTTGTGGCAAATTTAAAATAGACCCATGGCTAATTTCTGTGCTTACAGAGAGCTGTGATGGAGTTGATTTTGATGATGATTTGTCACTAGGAGCAGTAGCAACTAAAGTTGACCAAATATTATCTCTAGTGCAAAAAAAATATGAGGAATATGAAATAAAAACACAACCTTACGTTTTTATCAAAGCAAGCAATGGCACATATGGGATGGGCATTATAACAGCAACAAGTGGAGAGGAAATATTAAACCTCAATAAAAAAAAGCGTCATAAAATGAAAAAGATAAAAGAAGGAATAGCAATCAATAGCGTTATTATACAAGAAGGTGTACCAACCATTGACATGTTTAAAAGCAGTTCTGCAGAACCGCTAATATACTATATAGGAGATACTCCAACATGTTACTTATACCGATGTAATAGCAGAAAAGATGTATATTCTAGCTTGAATGCCACTGACTGTGAGTTTCATGATGTTAGCCAGGTTGTAGAAGGTAAAATTCTATCACTTTGGAGTATTGTTAGCAAATTAGCAGTACTAGCGTTGGCAGTAGAAATAAAATCTTTTCATCCCTAATTCTTATACCTCTACAGTGCTGTCATTAGAATGACCGTTTATATTATGAACATCATCAAGTTCAGTGGAAGGATCATCATTGACAGGTTGTTGAAACAATTTGTCAAGCTGAACTGCAAGAAATACTGCACTATATATTATGCTGACTGTTACGCTTAAGTTGAAATTATAGATTATACCATTACCTAAGTTTATTGGTATAGTTGGAGTCTCTATCCTTCTTAATATGAAGTTTAATAAACCTAACGACAAAGTTAATGTGCTAATAATAAGGTCCTTCTTACACTCAGCAGACTTTTCAGGATCCTTATTATCCAGATATTCCTTGCATGTATAATAATAGCTTATAGGTTCTGAAATGAACAAAAATAGGATCGTTGAGGTTAAGTTAATATAACTTATTATGTCTGTATTGCTTCCAGTGCAAAAATGGATGATTTTCAACATCATTAGCGCTTCTATGGTGCTGCTTGCAAGATTAGCCGATTTACCCACAATTTTTGCCAGCTCTTTTTTACTCTCAGGGTTTCTGTAATCCTTAATTAGATCCTGTAGAGTAAATGCAGAATGGGCAATGTATAGAATAGATGTCGGAAACTTTACTAGTCGAGCAACATTCCGTATAAGAAAGATATTGGATCTATTATTGTCAATGAACTCGCAGCAAAATTGCAGTGAAATCTTACACAATAGGGCTGTTAAACCTGTTGTGATGCAGATTACCTTCCTGAAATCATGATCATAAATATCATGCACCCTTTGTGCGAGTATGTTAGATTTCTTTTTTAGCTTGTTTGGCATGAAATAGTTAATAACTTCCTGTTATTCTATCACATAAAATCCTAAAAGAAAAGCCCTATGAATCAGGACTTCAAGGGAGATTTATGCACAAATCGGCCAAGCATTTTATAAACAAGGGATCGGTACTGAGAGTTGGCACACGAAAGTAATATCCATCCTTGATAATTGCTTTATATTCTATATCAAGTTCAACTAGAGTTTCTGAATGCTCAGAAACAAAAGATATAGGTGATAGAACTACAGGTACACCATCAGCTTTTGCGCGTAATAGCTCACTTTCAGTGCTTGGCTCTAGCCATTTTACAGGACCAATCTTACTCTGATAACATATTGACCAATCTAAGTTATTGATAGCTAACTTTTCTACTATTAACTCTACGCTTCTTTCTACCTGTGAAGCGTAAGGGTCGCCCTTTTTAATGATACTAAGAGGTAAGCTATGGGCTGAAAATAGGACTCTTGGTTTACCGATTTTTCTAGCCAATTTATAGTACTTAGCTATCAGATTAGTGTGAGCTTCAATAAAATCTTGGTTATCATAATAACGGTGAATCATTTTTGTATTGCATTTTAGGCCATACCGTTTAGCATTTTTTTGCCAATTCTCGATGGATGACAGAGTTGTGGTAGTTGAATATTGTGGATACAGTGGCAGCAGAATTACTTCGTCAGGATCAAACTGTTTTACACTTTCAATAACTTCGTCAGCAAATGGACGCCAATAGCGCATGCAGATGAATACCTTGTGTACATGGTTTCTATTTTCGTTTAATTTTAGTTCTAAAGCATTAGCTTGCATTTTTGTATTCTCTAGAATTGGCGATTTACCTCCAATTTCCTCGTATATTTTTCGTGCAGTATTTTCTCGTTTCGCAGATATAAACTTTGCTAAAAGAAACCGAAAGGGATTCGGTAGATTGATTATTCTCCTGTCATAAAAAAGGTTGAATAAAAAAGGACGGACCGCATTTAGTGAATCAGGCCCGCCAAGATTAAATAAGATAACTGCCTTTTTCACCTACGCACTACTACAACAAGTTACTTCTGGGGTGCCTATAAAATTAGCTACACACTCATCAAATTTAGTTATAGGCACTAAATTTCTTACACTGGCATACAATAAGTGGCCTGATCTCTTCAGGTTACTCTTGGTGGATGTGAAGTTCCAATCGAAAAATGTATCGACAAAAAGACTTGGTACCGTTTCAAGAAGTTCAACAGCAGCTAAAGATAGCATTATACAACTTTGCAGGACATTCAGAAGAACCTTGAGGGGAAAAAGTAAAACTTTAACGAAAAGAGAGGTGCTACTTGTTTCATCCAGTAGTCGCCCTGAGTTAGGCGAATTATACTCGGTGTGTTTTCTATTTTGATCAAAGATAGGAAATTTTATAGTATCTTTCTTAAATTCCGCGTCTATTTCTTTTCTACTATGGTTAGTGATTTTTTCCATTAACTTCTCACGCAGATGAAAAGTTCTGACAATAAAACATGTGGCAATCATTAAGGAAGCACATAAAAGTGCGCATTGCATGAGGCTCATACTGCCTAGCATAGCTGGCAGTGCAAAACAAACAAGCGGTGCTATGATTGTCATTTCAAGAAATGGAATAGTGTTTCTTTTCATTGCAAAAGCAGCACCTTTTTTTAATTCTGTATTATGATGTAAGCTATATTCCAAAAAGCTTAAAAAGGCCAAATTAAAAGTTAAAAATCCTTTTGTTCCACAAAAAAGTGATGACTTAAAGTTACTTACTAATTTTTTAGTAGTAGATTTAGCTTGTTTTTTAGTGGTAGGCTCAGCTTGTTTAGTAGTGTTATTTTTACAACATTCACCCATACAATACCTCCTTGATGGTTTATCCTTAACTATAAATAAAAAACTACTTTTATCAAATCAAAATTTACAATAAAATAAATCTATAAATATACTATTTTATATAAGGAAACAATATGGCAATTGAGAAGACACTTTCAATATTAAAACCTGATGCAGTAAAAAATAATATTACAGGCAATATAAATTCCTACATCGAACAATCTGGGCTGAAAATCACAGCACAAAAAATGATGTTACTAACAAAAAAACAAGCAGAGCTGTTTTATGAAATTCATAAAGATAGGCCTTTTTTTGGGGAATTGGTAGAGTTTATGACTTCTGGTCCTGTGATAGTTCAAGTTTTAGTTGGTGAAAATGCAGTAAGTAAATACAGACAAATCATGGGAGCTACCAATCCAAAGCAGGCAGATAAAGGCACAATCAGGGGTGATTTTGCTGATGATATTAGTGAAAATAGAGTCCACGGCTCGGATAGTCTAGAAAATGCTCGTAAGGAGATAGCTTTCTTTTTTGCTGAATGTGAGTTGGTGTAGTTAACTCAGATTGGCGTCATCCAAGTAGCTGACAACATAGAAACGAAAAAACTTACTTGACACCCTCCGCCAGCCCCCTTATCATGAAACTGAAGCTATTGTATTTGCTTTCGCCAATCTGCAGATTAAAAGGTAAGGATT
>NZ_CACTIU010000004.1:0-35528 GCF_902713635.1 Wolbachia endosymbiont of Cardiocondyla obscurior
ATACATTAAGTAATCCTTACCTTTTAATCTGCAGATTGGCGAAAGCAAATACAATAGCTTCAGTTTCATGATAAGGGAGCTGGCGAGGTTTGTCAAGGAAGTTTTTCTTTCCCGTGAATTCCCTTTGAAGTTGAATATTGAAAATTGACTGGAGAGTTGTGGATTACTTTGTATATGTCATAACAAGCCATGGCGCTCTCGGCAAAACCACTTAATATTAACTTTAGTTTGCCTGAATAAGTAGCTATATCTCCGATTGCATATATTCTATCCCTACTGGTTTTTAAGGTAGTCGGATCAACAACTATGCGGCTATGTTCTAACTGTATACCCCAATTGTTTATTGGACCAAGATTCATTGACAATCCAAAAAATGGCAGCAAAAAATCAGCGGATATTTCTTTTTCTTCCTTAGAGGCAATGTTTTTTACTATCACTGCGCTCAACTGCCCATTACCTCCTGCTAGTTCGTGTAATTGATATGGCACTACCAGTTCTATTTTTCCATCAATTTCAAGTGATTCTAATTTATTTCTAGTTTCAGGAGTGCAGCGAAATTCCTTTCTCCTATGTATCACATAAATTTTCTTCGCAACTTTAGAAAGTTCTACAGTCCAATCAGCGGCAGAATCACCCCCCCCTGCAATGACTATAGTTTTATCCTGAAAATCAGAAATTTTATTTACACTGTAAAATACAGATTGATTTTCATATTCTAATATAGCACTTAAGGGTGGACGGTTAGGTTCAAACATTCCGTTACCTGCAGCAATGATAACGGCTTTGCATTTTACCTCTGTACCTATGTTCGTTATGATAGTAAAGTTTTCACCTTCGTTATTTGAAATCTTTTCTACTTTTTGACTTAAATGGTAAATAGGCTTAAATGGCGAAGCTTGCTCCATTAGCTGCTCAATTAATTTTTGGGCAGTAATTACAGGATAACCAGGTATATCATATATTGGCTTTTCTGGGTAAAGAGCTGTGCATTGTCCTCCTGCTTGATCCAAAACATCTATTATATGACATCTCATATCAAGCATTCCCGCTTGAAAAGCAGTGAATATTCCAACAGGTCCTGCACCTATTATTACTATATCGGTTTTCATATTCAGATGGTGATCTATTTATAGATATTAGCTTTCTTTGCTAACAAGGTCAATTTACAAAGGGATGTATTTTTAAAAGATGTGGCTAGATTAGACAAGATTTCCAGCGTTATGAACCACATAGTCCAAATAAGCTCTAAAAATCAGCTAGCATAGCGAGATGCTGTGCGGACGGAATGGGATTCGAACCCATGGTACGCTCATCACGTACGTCAGTTTTCAAGACTGGTGCCTTAAACCGCTCGGCCATCCGTCCATTTCTTTTCTATCACAACATTTGATTTTAAGCAATCTATAAAAGCTTTACTTGCCCACGCAAAAGTTGCTAAACACACTACTCAATATTTCCTCAACATCAATAATTCCAATCACCGCACCAAGTTCAAATGCAGCAAGCCTCAAATCTTCAGATATCAACTCAATTGGATTATCGATATTAAAACGTTGTAAATGTTCCAGTGCTTTCTTCATGTGATTCCTATGTCTTTGCCGAGTGATTACAGGAGTGTCTCTATCATGCCCAAATTTTTCCTCTGCCTTCTCTTTTATGAGAGAGATCAATTTGTTTGTACCTATTCCCTTTAAAATAGAAATAGGTAGAAAATCTATGCCATTAATTTTTATATTGTGATTATTGATAACATCGTCAGCTTTGCTCAATACATAAATAGTATCGCTATTTACAACGTTGCAATTGATATTATGACGCTGTTCAAAAGGAAATAGTTCTATTCTTAAATCAGCTTCAAAAGACCTCTTTTTCGCTCGACTTATACCTTCTGATTCTATTGGATCTGAACTCTCACGAATTCCAGCAGTATCAGAGAGAATGATTGGGTATCCGCCAATGTCAATATGAGCTTCAAGTATATCTCTTGTTGTGCCTGCATATTCAGAAACAATAGCAATATCACGCTTGGCTAAGAAATTAAACAGAGTTGATTTACCGACATTTGGTTTACCAGTTATTACAACATGTAAACCCTCACGCAACCTTTCACCCCGTCTATTATCATTTAAATGCTCTTGTATCAATCGCACGAGAGATTGCACTTCATTATTAATTTTTTCCAACTCACTTTTTTCTGCCCAAATGTCCTCTGGAAAGTCTATATATGCTTCGATTTTGGATTGTATCGTTATCAATCTTTGCCTCCAATTGCTGTATAGTCTCTCCAATTCTCCTGATATCTGCTTAATCGCTTGTTTAGCTTGCATTTTCGTCTCAGCGTCAATTAAGTCTGCAATTCCTTCTATTTGAGTTAAGTCAAATTTACCATTTAGAAAAGCCCTAAGTGAGAATTCTCCAGGCCTGGCCATAACGAAAATTTTTGATAATTCCTCCAAGATGATTTTTATGACTGCCTTACTTCCATGCACTTGTAACTCTATAACATTCTCGCCAGTGAAACTGTTTGGAGCAGGGAAATAGATGATTATTCCATTATCTATCAATTGATTGAAATCATCATATAGATCAACTAAAGTAGCAAATCTTGGTTTAATTTCTTTCTTAATATGAAAATGATTTAAAGCTTTAAGCGCATAGTTGCCTGAAATTCTAATTACTGCAACTCCTGACTTACCAAATACGGTCGATAAAGCGAAAATAGTTTCATTTGTGTTTGTCATTATTTATATAAACTACTTAGCAATATTACACTTAAGAAACCAAAATACCTAAAAAGTCACCCAGGTGAAAATATTTATTTTGAAAACTGATAATATGATTTATAATGACTGACACAAGTTTTAAATATTTTATGCTCAAGAAATTAGCTTGGTACTGGTCTTTTGTAGAGTTAATTAAAGGGTTTGTTATTACATTAAAATATATGTTTAAGCCAAAGGTTACTTTGAGGTATCCTATGGAGAAGGGCCCTTTAAGTCCAAGGTTTCGTGGTGAGCATGCGTTGCGTAGGTATCCAAACGGTGAAGAACGATGCATAGCTTGTAAATTATGCGAAGTTATCTGCCCTGCTCAAGCAATAGTTATTGAAGCAGAGGAAAGAGAAGACGGTAGTCGCCGCACTACGCGCTATGATATTGATATGACAAAATGCATATACTGCGGACTTTGCCAAGAGGCATGTCCAGTTGATGCAATTGTGGAGGGTCCTAACTTTGAATTTGCTACTGAAACGAGAGAGGAGCTAATGTACAATAAAGAAAAGTTATTGCGTAATGGTGAAATTTGGGAAGACGCAATTGCACTCAGGTTAAAAAAGAATAGACCTTATTATTAATGTTCAGAGCTTATAACCCTGTTATCCATTATGATTTAAGGGCAGTGCCCACTAGGGGTGGTGTCATCCAAGTAGCTGATACACAACTGTACGAACATTTGTTTGCGAGGGCAGTATGTTAAATGTTATAGCCTGTTTTGCCTCAAACACAAAGGTGTCATCCCAGTGCTTGACACTGGGGTCCAGGTATAAAAATATTTGCAAATTGTGCAATGGACAACAGATTTTAGGAGCATACGTTAAACTAATTTCCATTATAAAAATAAGATGGATCCCAGTGTCACGCACTGGGATGACAAAGAGAGGGTTAGACAAAAGGGTCGATAAATGATTAGGATTACTTTTTCAGCCGAACAAAAAGTAAAAGAATACAGTGGTAAAGTTACTGGCTTTGATATATTACAACCGGATGTTTTGAAAGAAGCAATTGCCTTTAAGGTAAATGGTGAGTTGCATGATCTCTCACGTGAAATTGAAGCTGATGCAGAGATAGAGGTGATACAACTGAGTGACGAAGTGGGTTTAGATATAATAAGGCATGATGCTGCTCATATAATGGCGCAGGCAGTGAAAGAGCTATTTCCTAATACTCAGATTACTATCGGCCCAACAATTCAGGACGGTTTTTACTATGATTTTGCTACAGATCGTACCTTCACTACGGACGATCTTACCGCAATAGAAAAGAAAATGAAAGAGATTGTAAAAAGTAACCACAGATTTGTTCGAGAAGTTTGGACTCGCAAGCAGTCAGTTGATTTCTTTAGTGGTATAGGCGAAAAATATAAGGTTGATATTATCTCATCCATACCAGAGGGTGAAAACCTAACTGTTTATAGGCAAGGTGATTTTGTTGACCTATGCCGTGGTCCGCACTCACCATCAACCGGTAGAGTTAAAGCGTTTAAACTTATGAAAGTAGCGGGTGCATACTGGCGAGGTGATGCAAAGGGCCCAATGTTGCAGCGAATATATGGCACAGCATGGAGAAATAAGGATGAATTAAACGCTTATCTTGAGTGCCTCAAAGAAGCAGAAAAACGTGATCACCGCAAAATTGCTAAGGATATGGATTTATTTCACATTCAAGAGGAAGCTGTTGGGCAGGTTTTTTGGCATGAACAAGGATATATTCTATATAATGTTCTTGAGTCTTACATCAGAAAGAAGCTAATAAATAATGGCTATTTTGAGGTAAAAACTCCTATTTTAGTAAGTAAAGAGCTGTGGGAAAGATCTGGACATTGGGATAAGTTTCGTGAAAATATGTTTATTGTTGATGAATCTGAAAGCAAAAAGCTAGCAATAAAACCCATGAATTGCCCCTGTCATGTGCAGATTTTTAATTCTCACACCAGAAGCTATCGTGGTTTACCGATACGTATGGCAGAATTTGGTACGTGTCATAGGAATGAAAGCTCAGGCTCATTGCACGGACTGATGCGAGTGCGTGGTTTTACGCAAGACGATGCACACATTTTTTGTATGGAAGAACAAGTGAATTCTGAGACTATAAAGTTTTGTGACCTTTTAAAAGAAGTATATTCAGAGCTTGGGTTCAATGAAATTTCTGTGAAATTTTCAGACCGTCCAGATGTTAGGGCAGGAGATGATGAAGTGTGGGATAGAGCTGAAAAAGCGCTGCTTGAAGCCGTTAAAGAAGCGGGCTTGAGTTATGAACTGAGCCCTGGTGAAGGTGCATTTTATGGTCCAAAGCTAGAGTTTGTTTTGAAAGATGCAATAGGCAGAAGCTGGCAATGTGGAACATTGCAAGTTGATTTCATTTTACCAGAACGTCTGGGAGCTTTTTATATAGGGGCAGATGGGCACAAGCATCACCCTGTCATGTTACATAGGGCAATTCTTGGGACTTTTGAGCGTTTTATCGGAATTTTGATAGAAAATTATGCAGGAAAATTTCCAGTTTGGCTTGCTCCAACGCAACTTGCTATTCTGACCATTACAAATGAAGCTGACGGTTACGCCACAGAAATTAGCAATATTTTAAAAGAACAAGGTGTGAGAGTCAAGACTGATTTGACCAATGAAAAAATTAGTTATAAGATACGTTTGCATAGTTCAAACAAGGTTCCTATATTGTGGATTGTAGGCAAAAATGAAGTTACAAGTAAAACTGTGTCAGTGAGAAATTTAGGATCGGAAAGACAGGAGTCTTTTTCTTTGGAGAAGGCTATTGAATTGTTGTTAAAAAGTATTAATTTGAATTAAGGGAGTTAAAGTTTGCAAGTTAAAAAGAACAATAAAAACAGAATTAATGGATTCATCACAGCTAAGGAGGTACGCTTAGTTGATCATAGTGGTGAAATGGTCGGAATCGTGCTAATAGAACGAGCTTTGGAGCTTGCACAGGGTGTTGGTTTAGACTTGGTAGAAATTGCACCTGATTCAACCCCTCCAGTATGTAAAATTCTGGATTATAGCAAACAAAAGTATGATATAAAAAAGAAAGCAAGTGAAGCAAAAAAGAAACAAAAAACATTAACTATAAAAGAAATTAAACTGGGTCCCAATATTGGTGATCACGATTACGGAACAAAATTGCGTCAAGCAAGAGACTTACTTGCCCACGGACATAAAATTAAAGTCACAATGAGATTTAGAGGGAGAGAGCTTATAAACACTGAAGTTGGACTGGAAAAATTAGAACGGCTAATTCGAGACACTGAAGATATCGCAAAGGTAGAATTAGCACCTAAAAGGGAAGGGAATCAATATTTTTTAGCTCTGGTTGCTAAGTAGCAAGACGGCTTAAGAAGTATAAGTAAAGTTAAATTATCGCTCTCTCTTTGATAACATGGCGAAAATGTCTTATTAATCCTTGAATCGGCCAAGCTGCAGCATCGCCAAGTGCGCAAATTGTATGTCCTTCTATTTGAGTTGTAAGGTCAAGCAGCTTATCTATTTCATCAGGCTTAATATCTCCTGCCACCATCCTCTTCATAATCCTCCACATCCATCCAGTACCTTCACGGCATGGTGTGCATTGTCCACAGGACTCATGCATATAAAAGTGTGATAACCTCTCTATTGCAGCTATTATATCAGTTGATTTATTCATCACTATTACAGCAGCAGTACCAAGCCCTGATTGTGCAGTTCTTAATGAATCAAAATCCATTTCAATAGTATCACATATAGATTTTGGAATTAATGGCACTGAAGACCCACCAGGTATTACAGCAAGTAAATTATCCCAACCTCCTCGCACTCCACCTGCGTATTTTTCAATTAATTCACGTAATGGAATTCCGAGCTCTTCTTCAACATTACACGGGTTGTTTACGTGCCCTGAAATACAAAAGACCTTGGTACCAGTATTATTTGGTTTACCAAGAGATGCAAACCATTCTCCTCCGCGGTTCAGAATATCTGGAACCATGGCTATAGTTTCAACGTTGTTTATTGTAGTCGGGCAGCCAAAAAGTCCAACACCTGCGGGAAATGGAGGTTTCATGCGAGGAAAGCCCTTTTTTCCTTCAATTGATTCGAGTTGAGCTGTTTCTTCCCCACATATGTAAGCTCCTGCGCCCCTATGGATAAACACATCAAGATCATAACCTGATTTGCAGGCATTTTTTCCAATTAAGTTTTCTTTATAGGCTTCCTCAAGTGCCTTTTTTAGAACTAAATATTCATTATAAAATTCACCCCTGATATAAATATATGCAACTGATGCGCTGATCGCTCTGCTGGCCAGGAGAATTCCCTCAAGTAACTTATGTGGCTCATATCGCAATATATCTCTATCTTTACATGTACCAGGTTCTGACTCATCTGCATTGACTACTAAATATGCTTTTGGGAGATTTTTGGGCATAAAGCTCCACTTAAGGCCGGTGGAAAATCCTGCACCCCCTCGACCTCTCAAACCAGATTTCTTTACTTCATCAATGATTTTTTCTGATCCTAAATCCAGTAATTCCTTTGTTTTTTGCCAGCTACCACGTTTTTTTGCACCCTCAAGTAGTGGAGTTTCTTTACCATTTAGGTTGGTGAATATTTTGTCTTGTTCTTTTAGCATGTTTTTCAAAATTTGTGAGTGATCCCGACGCGATTCGAACGCGTGACCCACTGATTAAAAGTCAGTTGCTCTACCGGCTGAGCTACGGGATCATTTCATTTTTCAGCTATACTCAATAGTAATATAGTTTTTATCCGTTTTAATCAAACTAAAATTTTCATGTGTGGTTAAATAAATTATATAATATACTGTGTTAGTGATAATTTAGTTAAAAAATTTTTAAAGGAAAACTTCTTGTTAATTTTCAGTTCACAGATTTATTTGGATGGTGTGACGTATAACGCTAAGGAGACAAAAAAATAGAGAAGTGTGTACACCCTGCAGAATTTGTACACTATTTAGCAATAGCCTAATAGATAAATATTTCTTGCATTTCAGCCTGAGTGATTTATGCTTTAAGCAAGAATTACCTGGGGGTATAGCTCAGCTGGTAGAGCATCTGTTTTGCACGCAGAAGGTCAGCGGTTCGATCCCGCTTGCCTCCACCAGTCTATACAGCTCTAGCCGCCACAAAACCTGTCAAAGCAGCTTATTTTAATCTATGAGGGTTTTATACTATTTCCCTGAAAATCTCTATTTCTTTTCGTAACTTTTCTCTACACAAGTAATGTTGGTTATTACAATTGTAATATATACTAACTTAACAATAAATTAATCAATAAATGTTAGAATACTAACAATTAATTTATTGGTAACGCCTATGAGTGGAAAAAAGCATGTTTTTAAGATGATACCTGGAAAAGAGGTGTTTAGAAAAACCCCGACTACAAGGATAAAGTGGCCTGAAGGTAATGATCCTACAATGCCTATTAAAAAAGTTGAGCTTGTATCGCTGGATGATAAAAACGATGTAGTACTAGGCTTATTGCCTATAAAACTTTGCAGCAGTTCTTGCCTAGACAGTTACATATGTCTGGAGGAAGAAAATGAAGGAAATCTGGTAGCCAAAGATTATAAAAGTGATTCTAACTTAGATTATGTAAAAAGTAACCATACATTTGTATATTACGGTAATGAGTTGGCTAAGTTATCATATACAAGAGAGCTTGTGCAGCCTTTCAAAACTATGTGTAGCAGTTCTATTAAATCAAAAAAATTGGAATACAAATATGTAACATGGGAAGATTCAGATACTGGCAACAATAAATATTATTTTTCAGACGAGGCAGGAAATATAATCGATTCACCTGACAATGAGGTATTACAAGACATTATGTTATACTACGGTGAGAGACATATAAGAGATGTGCTACTGTTGCTATCAAGCACGTTTACCAAAGTTTTTATTCAGGGCCTAACAGACGACCAACTAAAAACTCTTACCAATACTCTTAGTAACGAGCAACTGCAAAAAATAATTCCTGAACTGAGCTCAAGCCAACTACAGACCTTAGCAAAGAACTTAACAGATAACCAACTCCAAGCTTTAGTAGATCATCTAACCAACCACCAATTACAAACTCTTGCTCAGGAACTAAATCCAGAAAAATTACAAATAATTGTTCCTATTTTAAATGATGCTCAGCTTGAAGCTCTAGTTAGAGACTTAAATCCAGAGCAAGTAAAAGAAATTTTACCTCACTTAAAAGTGGATCAGTTCAAAGCACTTATTAAAACTTTAAATGACGAGCAATTTACAGTGCTTGCAAAAGACTTGGCTAAGCACCACTTGACAATACTTTCTAAAGAATTAGAAGGTGAACAGTTGAAAGCTTTAGTAAATAGTCTGCAAGAAGAACAACTGAAAGACTTAGTTAATAAGCTTGATCCTGAGAAACTCGAAGCAATTGCTCAGGATTTAACTGATTCTAATAAGATTCAGATTATCATTAAGTCTTTAGTTGACAACCCAGACAAACTTCAAGCTTTTGCTCGCAATATGTCTAATGAGCAGTTTAAAGAACTTTTGGATAACGTAGGTGCAGAAGAGCTTAAAGACATCATTCACAAACTGCCTTATGAGAAAGTGACAGCTGTGATTGGTGATCTCGGCAGTAAGGATCAGTCTAAAGCTATTATTGATGCATTAAAAGGGGAACTTGAAAAGCAGAGTAAACAGAACGAGAAAATGATTGAGATACTCGACAAGCTTAAAGGAACAGGTGATGAGGACATAAATATAGATGAAGAGGGATGGCAAGCCCCATATTTTCAAGGTATTGATACTGAATTGACGATGATGGGAGAGTATATTCAGAGTGAGTATGGAATTTAGGAAATTTTGGAAGATTACCTATATGTAGTTTAGCTAACTTTGAAATTTTAATTTTTTATAGGAGTTAATATGAGTGATTACAGTGAACAGAAGAATGTAAGCAATTTCAAAATAATGGACAAAATAGAAGTTAAACATAGACCTTCATCTTTTGAGAAACAGAAAGAAAATAATGCACAAGTTAGTTATGTTCACAAGATTTTCGATAAATTAGTCAAAGACCTAAATGATGGGTTTGTTCCTAATTTGGACGATGTGCTGCACTCTAATAAAGAGTCTCTTGGCGCATTAAACGTTAATCTAGAAACAGAGAAAGGTAAACTTGGCAACCTAATTGAAGAGGTTGGTAACAATAATAAAGATTTAATAAAAAAGCTTAATGATTTGCAAGAAGAGATAAAACAACTAAAATCAGAAAAATCTGGTGGTGAGGACATAGACATAGATCAAGATGAATGGACAGCACCAACCCATCCTGATATATTGTGGTAGTTAAGAAAGTAACAGCTTGCTAGCAGGCTGTTACTCTCTCTACATACTATTTCAATATAGCCAGATTAAGGAATCTATTTTAAAACTTTCGGCATATAGTTCTCATCATGTTTTGCAAACACCGTATCTGCAAGAAAGGTATTATTATCAGACATTTTACCTTGCACAACAACACCACTTTTTTCTGAAAACATCGGTGGAAGTATTCCCTGGTATTTTACCACAACGCTTTTGTTAAAATCTGTCATTTGAAAAACTACTTCACTTTCGCTCCGTATCACACTATCTTCAACAACCATTCCACCAACACGGATTGGCTTTTGACTATTTGGTAAAACTATTGCCTCACTTACTGTATAGAAAAATGAGATATTTTCTTTGAGCGTTGTTAAAATAAAAAAGACTATGCAGCTTAAAAAGCAGAAAATTCCTGAAGTTATAAGTAATCGCTTATGTTTCTTCTTCATTATTATCTTTCAGGCTTTCTAGAATTTTTTTACTTTTAGTATAGCAAGAAATGGTAAAAATTAGCTCTCCAGCAATCAGCGTGAAACTAATAAGGTAAGCAAAAATTACATACGTATTCATAATGCACTGCCAATAAATAACTCACCTGCATCAAAATAAATTAAGCTTCCATCCTTTTGCTGCAACACCAATTTACCACTTTTATCTATATCAGCAAAAATTCCTTCATACAATTTGTCAGCTAACTTTACACTGATTTGCTCATTCATTTTGAATGCTTTTTTTAACCACATTTCTCTTATAGCATAAAACCCATCAAATAGCCATTGCTTTCTTAGCTTATTAAAATTTATTATTAATTCCTTTAACAGATCTATGTTAGACACAGACTCACCGTAATTGCTAATGCACGTTGTTCCTGGAAGTGGTGCATGACTGACATTAATTCCAATTCCTATAATGAGCCAATTCGAATTGGATCTTTTTTCAAGCAATATTCCACTTATTTTCTTGCCATCAATAAGGGCATCATTTGGCCACTTATACTGGAGATTTAGACCATTTATAAATGACAGTATAGTATTTCCAACAGCAAGAGCAGTAACAAAAGTCAATTCTGTTAATTTGCTAACATCCGCAATTTTATTCACCAAACCCTTCTCTGTCATCCCAATGCCCTCTGATGTCATCCCAGTGCTTGACACTGGGATCCATTCTTCTTTTTTTCTAGATTCCAGCGTCACGCGCTGGAATGACACCGAAAGCTGGCTTTCATTCAGATAATCGTTAAAGAGGTTTATCACCAAACTCGCATAAAAATTACCCTCTGGAGAAACCCAACTTTTTCCGGTGCGCCCCCTGCCTTCTGTTTGTTTATCGGCAATAATAACGGTTTCATTTGATATTCCTTTATCAATTAAATCCAACGCTTCTTTATTAGTGCTTGAAACTTTTTTGTAATGATGAATATGAAAACCCTCAGGGGTCACCTTGTCAGCCCTTTAGTTCAATGAGTGAGTAAAACGTACAAGAAAAGAACGAGGTTGATCAGCGAAGCCACCGAAGTGATAATGAATAGGCCCTTAGAATAAGCAACCTTATTACCACTAGCTTTATCGAAATACATAGCTTTTATAATATTTAGATAATAGTAACACGATACAACACTCGCCACCACAAGGGTCAAAGACAGGCTGATAAAGCCAGAATTTATTAAACTTTTGAATATAAAAAATTTAGCGATAAAACCTGCAAGTGGAGGTATTCCCGACATCGAGAGTAACAGTACAGAAAGATGAAATGCTACAATTGGGTGTTTCTTCCCTATACCAGACAAGTTTGCGATATTGCAATCATCATCGTTCATTTGTATGAAATATGAGAATAGTCCTATGCTTGTGATGATATATATCACCAAATACATTAAGGCACTATCTGTTCCTGCTTGTGTAAAAATAGAAAGTGAAGCAAATATAAAACCAATGTGACCAATTGAACTGTAAGCAAGCAGCCTTTTTAAGTTTTGCTGACGCAAGGCCCCAAAAGCTGAGATAAGCACAGACAATGCTGAAACGTATAAGAAAATAGGCTGAACATAACTTTTTACATTTACTAACTCTTCATTCATCAATCGAATTAAAAATGTTACAAGTGCAGCTTTTGGGGCCGTAGAAAAAAACGCAGTTACTATGGTAGGTGCACCTTGATAGACATCTGGAGCCCACATATGAAAAGGAGCAATAGCAAGCTTGAAACACAAACCAATTAGGATAAAGACTAATCCAAAAACTATTCCATAAGTTATCTGATGGCTTTGCAAGAATGAACCGAGCTCAGAGAAATTGACTTGTCCTGTATATCCATAAAGCAGCGACATTCCATATAGCATAATGCAGGAAGATAGTGCACTAAGTGTAAAATATTTCACTCCTGCTTCACATGAATAAGCTGAATCTTTATTAAAGCTCGCAAGAACATACAAAGATATACTCATCAACTCAAAAGCTAAATAAAAAGAAATCAGACTATTTGCTGAAACCAAAGTTATCATGCCAAATAGCGCAAAAAGAATCAGTATTGAAAATTCATATTTATAGTCATATTTTGATAAATTCAGCATCAAAAGTATTAAAATTCCTGTGCTGAGAATTAACCCTTGGGCTGATCTGATGTATAAATTGAGTTTTAACAACGAATTAAAGAGAAAAATTTCATTGTTTTCTGCCGAAATAATTAAAATAATCAAAGTTACCACTGTGCAGCCAAGTGCTAATAAGTTGATAGTTCGGCGGTTAAATATAATTCCAAGCAGTAGCAACACTAACGAGGAGATAATAGAGAACGTTTCCGGCAATATCTGTATATAATTCATAGCGCATCATATTTGACTAACAAAATTGCCATACATGGCTTCAAATAATTCAGTGTAAGGGTTGGGTAGAATCCAAGCAAAATAACAAACACTGCAAGCAGAATTAAGACAGAAAATTCTATGCTATCCAAGCGGTTATTTAATAATTTAGAATAGCTAACCCCCCATATTATTTGCTTACATAAATTCAGCATATAAACTGCGCTTAAAATAGTGCCAAGTGCGATAAATCCTGTAAAAAACCCTATGCTCTTAAACATCCCAACCATAGCCAAAAACTCACCTATGAACCCAGATGTTCCAGGTAGCCCTATTGAAGCCATTGAAAATAAAATGAACATAAAACCAAATTTTGGCATTGTGTTTACTATGCCAAAATATTTTGCAATCTCCAAAGTTCCAGTTCGAGTATATAGCATTCCAACACATAAAAATAAAGCAGCAGAAATAAGGCCATGACTAATCATTTGAAATATGCTACCCAGTACTCCTTCCTCACAAAATGAAAAGAGGCCAGCAGTAACGATCCCCATATGTGCTATTGAAGAATAAGCTATTAACTTCTTTATATCATCTTGAGCAAACGCAACTAGAGAAGCATATATCACCGCAATAATGCTCAGCACAACAACGAAATTTGAAAAATACAAACTTGCCTGAGGAAGCATTGGAATAGAAAACCTTAAAAATCCATATCCCCCCATTTTAATAAGCAAGCCAGCTAAAATCACAGATCCAGAAGTTGGTGATTGCACATGCGCATCAGGAAGCCAAGTGTGAAATGGAAACATCGGTACTTTTATTGCAAAAGAAATAAAAAATGCAATCCACAGCAATGACTGCACTTCAAGATCAAGGCTTGGCACTAATGTAGCTAATTCTTGTATATTAAACGTCCCAAAAATGCTATAGATGTAAACCAGTCCAAGTAGAAATAATAATGAGCCAGTTAATGTATAAAGAAACAACTTAAACGTTGCATATACCCTGTGTTTTCCTCCCCAGATGCCAATAATAAAGAACATTGGTATTAAAACAGCTTCAAAAAACACATAAAAGCTTATAGCATTCAGTGAAACGAAAAAACCGACTACAAAACTCTCAAGCAGTAGAAATGATGCCATATATGGCCTAAGGGTTGTATAACTCATTTTGCAGTTGTAGAGTATACAAATTACAAACAAGAAAGTTGTAAGCAGAAGGAAAAGCAACGATATACCATCTATCCCTATTCCAACATTTCTAATTGGGTAGCTGACAAACTGAAAGTCCGCATCGTTATAATCAAATTCTATACAAGCTACAATGCTAAGCAAAAATGGAAGTACAGCAAAAAATAGAGCAAGGAATCTTAAGTGTATAGATTGATGATTAATCCTGATTAAGGATAAAATCAACGCTCCTATCAGTGGAAGCAAAAATATACTAAGTAACAACACCTTCTATTTAATTCCAATAATATATAAAGCACCGATTATTAAAGTAACAAACATAATAAATGCATAATCAAATATATAACCAGTTTGTAACTTTATAGAACTTTTTGAACATTCATTAACCAACCTTACAACACCATTTGGTCCAAATGAATCAATAGCCTTAACATCAAACTTCCATAGAAGCCTAGATATAAACCTTATCGGTGCAATTATAACAAACTCATACACCTCATCAAAGTACCATTTATTCTGCAAAAACTTAAGTAAAAATTTACTCTTAATTTGCCTAATTACTTGATATTGGTAAATTAGGTACGCAAGTGCTATTCCACTTAGGCTTGTTAAGGTTGGCAGTAGTTTTATAAAGAAATTATGAACTCCATGCTCATCAATCATCACTAAACTTGATTTCCAAAACGCATTACTAGTTATGTTCAAAATATTTGCTCCCCATATTCCAGAAAATACTGATCCAAAAGCGAGTATCAGTAATGGTATAAGCATAATCTTTGGTGCCTCATATATATTAATTTTACTTTGTTTTTGGCTGTGGAACACAAGAAGCAATAACCTCCAAGAGTAAAACGCTGTGAAGAATGCAACAACTAAGCTTATTACAAAAGCAAAGCTATCCGTGCTATAAGCATGTTCAATTATCAAATCCTTTGAATAAAAACCTGCAAATGGGAATATCCCAGAAAGCGCAAGAGATCCAATCCACATGAGAGCGTAAGTGCAAGGGATTTTCTTCCAGCAATTTCCCATTTTCTGAATGTTTTGCTCATGATGCATTGCATGAATCACATTGCCAGCACCAAGAAATAGTAGAGCTTTAAAAAAAGCGTGTGTCATTAAATGAAAAATAGCAACATTGTAAGCAGAAAGCCCACATGCCATGAACATATAACCAAGTTGACTGCAGGTTGAATAAGCAATTATTTTCTTTATATCGTTCTGAGTAATTGCAACGGTGGCTGCAAAAAAAGCAGTGAGTGCTCCAACGATAACTATTAATTCTCGTGCCACATTTGATAACTCAAACAATGGAGAACACTTTGCTACTAAAAATATACCTGCTGTTACCATCGTTGCTGCGTGAATAAGTGCAGAAACAGGAGTTGGCCCTTCCATTGCATCTGGCAACCAAACATGTAAACCAAGCTGTGCAGATTTACCCATACAGCCAATAAAAAGTAATATGCATATTATATGAGTTACTTTGAATTCACAGCAGAATGCCCTAATGTTCTGCGTGCCAAGAAGATCAGTTGTGTCAAAAACTTCAGTAAAATTCAAAGAGTGAAATGTATAATAAATAAGAAAGATTCCAATCAATAGTGCAAAGTCTCCTACCCTATTCACAACAAATGCTTTAATTGCTGCATTATTTGCAGAATATTTTTGGAACCAAAATCCTATGAGTAAATAAGAACATAGGCCAACCCCTTCCCAGCCAAAAAAAAGCTGCACGAAATTATCGCTTACAACCAGCACAATCATGCAAAACGTAAATAGCGATAGGTAAGAAAAAAACCTCGACTTCCCCTTATCATGCTCCATATAACCGATAGAGTAGAGATGTACTACCAGTGAAACGGTGGTAATAACAATAAGCATTAAGGATGAGAGAGCATCCACACTAATTGCCCAATTTACTTTTAAGATGCTCAATGAAAACAAAGGAAATAAACTCAAGTGATAATTTTCAGAGAAGGTGAGAAAAACATACCAAGATAAAACTGCAGATATTCCAATCCCTGCCGTTGTAACTAACTGACTTTTTCTAAAAAGTGCTGCAAATAGCGAACCAAAAAGTGGCAAAAATACTATTAATTTCAGTATATCCATCATACTTTCATTCTTTCATTAAATTTGCTTGTTCAACATCTATATTGCCACGGCTTCTATAATATACAACCAATATTGCAAGCCCAACTCCTGACTCTGCTGCCGCAACAGTCAACACAAACATCACAAAAATTTGCCCAACTATATCATTCATAAAGGCAGAAAAAGCAACTAAGTTGATATTAATTGCCAGCAATAATATTTCTATTGATAACAATATATTGATTATGCTCTTACGGTTGATGAAAATACCGCACACTCCAATAGTGAACAAAACAGCAGCAACTATCAAAAAGTGATTTAATCCTATTTCCATTCTACTCCTTTTCCAAATTTAGCCTTAATCAATTTTACAGATGAAGATTGTGTCAATTGCTTTAATACATTCTGTTTTTTAACTCCTTTTTTCTTGTCCTGCAAAGTAAGAGCAATTGCACCGACAATTGCAACAAGCAGCAGAATACCAGAAAGATGAAAAGCGTACATGTAGTCGGTATACAGCAAATTACCAATAGCTTTCACATTATTGGTATTATAGTTTATAACATTGCTTATATTCGGTGCTGAGCTGCGGATTACAAAGCTGATGACTAGAAAAAACACAACACACAACATAGCACCAAGAGTGCAATGCTTTGCAAAACCCTGGCGCAACCTTATGTAGTCAATATCGAGCATCATAACTACAAAGAGGAACAACACCGCAACCGCACCGATGTATACTATCATCACCATCATAGCAATGAACTCAGCTCCAAGGAGAATGAAAAGAACTGCAGAGTTAACGAAGGTGAAAATTAAAAATAATACTGCATGCACAGGATTTCTTACACTAATTACGCATACAGCAGATAAAATGCTGAGAATTGCAAAAAAATAAAAGAAAAAAGGCATTGATACTTTAACTGCAACAATAGTTACTAATTTAAAGTGACTATTGTTGTAAAGTCAATACTAAATGCCTACCTTATGGATGAACTTGCGATTGTGATTTTAAACACTCAGGAGTAAGGACATTCTTAATCACAGTACCTATGCTCATATGGCGATCCTTTTGCCTTTCTTCACTGACCTTTTCACAAGATTTTCCAATACCATAACCCACCAGTGCACCAACAACAGTGGCTGCAATAAATACTGCAACAGCAACAATAGCAGGAGCTAAAGTGGCAGCTCCTGCAAGGTATGCTATAGCTGCTCCAATAATTGCACCACCACTTAAAGCACAACAAGTTCTACAAGCGTTTGGCTTGCTTTTAGGATTTGAAATCTCTTCTATTATTTTAAGTTTTTCTGCTACTAAATCACTACCTTGTTGTTTTTCTTCATCATTTAACTTACCAAATTTATATAAAATCTTTGAAGTGCATTCTAAGTATTGTCCAACAGATTGCACATGTTCTTTTAGTGCATCTATTGTTACTCCTTCATTAAAGTGTTCTCTCAAAGTATCATGATCAAGACGATCAAGTTCCCACATAAATGAAGTATGTATCTCATTGATTTGCTTAATAAATTCCTCAAAGGGCTCCTTTATTTGTTCAACATAATAACTTATTATGTCAGTCGTTTTTTTAACTGATTCAACATTATGGATTCTTAAATTTTCCACAGATGTTAAAGACGTAATAACTATCCGTTCTTCAAGTGAAAGTTTTCTTTGCTCATCAGAATTAGTAGGCATATTTTCTCCTATTTACTATACTTAACATACAATAATTTTAACTAATATTTTCACAATTGTCAAATTTAGGCGTCCATTTTTCTCAAAGTTCAAAGTACACAACAAAAACTTTACAGAGTGCAAGTAGTAAAATTCTTGACAACTTTAATTTATTAATGCATAATATATGTATATTAATAATCAGCGGTAGCTCAAAATGTACAACATATTTGGTTATTTCAAAAGCAACAATAGTTCTAATACCAATGCCCGCTACACAAGTAACGGATAGACAATAATAGAAAAAAAGCCATACTGAAGTAAGTAAAGTAGCGAGGTTTAAATGGCATTAAGATCAAAATTATTGGATGAAAAAGTGGTGGAATCAGCAAAAGAAATGCTGAAGAAAGTAAGAAATAACGCATATGTTGCAAAAAAACTAAATGCTGTAATTGCAGCAAAAAAGCACAGTATAACAGCCGTAGCAAAGATATGCTGCATTTCAAGAAAGGCACTTACTGCATGACCTAAAATTTGGCAGAGAAGAAAAATTATTTGCTCCGCCTCAACGCCGTAGAAAAACTATATTGAATCAAAGTCAACGTGAACAAGTTGAGGTGTGGATAGAGGAAAACCCCAATATTACTATAAAAGAAATGAAAATAAGAATTCAAGAAAAGTTTGGTTTGAATATCAGCAAATCTACAGTACACCGTAATATGCAAAGAATGAAATTCTCATATATCACACCAAGACCAGTGCATAACGGACAAGATAAAAGTAAACAAGAGGAATTTAAAAAAAAATCTTAATGAAACTATTGTCATGTATCCTGAAAAAGAGCTATTTTTCTTCGATGAATCGCGGTTTGGCACACATTCAAAGATTGGACACGGGTGGTTTAAAAAAGGCATTAGGACACAGGTTAAGGTAAAACTAGGTAGGCAAAATTTTTATCTCTATAGTGCAGTTAATCCCAGAAATGGAGAAAGTTCTAGCTCAAACGTCAATACTGATTGTATGAATATATTCCTTGAGCAGATGTCACAATATTTAGGAACAAGGGAGGCATTTCTTATCATGGATTGTGCTAGTTGGCATAAGTCAAAAAATTTAAAAGTACCTAAAAATATCGACATTATATACCTACCACCATACTCACCTGACCTCAATCCTGTTGAGAGGTTTTGGTTATATATAAAACAGAACATTTTGCGTAACAAAATCTACGACACAATTGCTTTGCTTGAGAGCGCTTTGTGCAAATTTATTACCTCTCTTTCTCACTCCACAATTAAAAAACTCTGCAATGCCGCTTATTTGATTCACTAGTAATGAGAATTGGTATAACGCACAAAGTAGCAGACTAGATGGAGAAAGTTATCAATACACCACAAGAGACTATATGACAATTTACTTTAATAACACACTAGCAAGTTTCAGTAGATCATTGAGAGAATTTAAAGAAAAAGCGTATGGATTTATGTATGATATCGGAACTTGGTTGAAAGAAACATATGAAAATCTCACTGAACGACCTGCAACGCATAATCGCTATACCCCAAAAGAAAAACCCCTTGTTGAAGTTGAAGAAATAGAAATGAAGGAACTAAACCGTACATATAAGCCATTCCAAACTCCACTTATCCACCCAACAAGCAGAAGTTCTGGTGCCAATACCTCAAATCAAGTTGTTGTTACTCGACATACACCTGAAACTACTAAAACAAAATAGATGTAAAACCTACGTTTAAATATGTAGTACTTGAGTGAAGCATTCTTTAACTGTTCTATTCAATAAAACCTTTACAATATTTCAATCATAGGTTTAACTTTACGAAGTTATAATCTATAGGGCTACGATGAACGATTATCTCTCACTGCTAAATCCAGAACAACAATCAGCTGTAACTAACATAGATGGACCGGTTTTAATATTGGCAGGAGCCGGAACCGGAAAAACAAGAACGATTACTTCAAGAATAGCACACATAATTAGAAATGGTCACGCTTATTCTGATGAAATATTAGCTGTTACATTCACAAATAAAGCAGCAAATGAGATGGTATCAAGGGTACTTGAGCTAACGGGCACAAACATACCATGGCTTGGCACTTTCCATGCAATTGCAGCAAAAATTTTGCGCCTGCACGCAGAAATTGTGGGCTTAAACCCCAATTTTACAATCATTGGTGTGGATGACCAATTACAGGTAATAAAAAATATTATCAATGAAATAAGCCCTGATTACCTATCAGAAAAATGTAAGACCATTATGAATATTATTCAGCAATGGAAAGAGAAGTGCTTATTGCCATCTGAAGTGGAAGATATTCAATCATTTAGGCCAGTGTACGTAACTGCACTCAAAGTCTATCACCAGTATCAGGAAAGGTTGAGATTCCTTAACTCTGTCGATTTTGGTGACTTATTGCTATATAACATACAACTCTTTAATCAAAAGACCGAAGTTCTGTCCTACTACCAAAACAAGTTTAAATATGTCATGGTAGATGAATATCAAGATACAAATGCGATACAATATCTTTGGCTAAAATACCTTGCAAAAGAGCACTCAAATATTTGCTGTGTAGGAGATGATGACCAGTCGATATATAGTTGGCGTGGTGCAGAAGTTGAAAATATTTTGAAGTTTTCTGATGATTTTAAAAATGCAAAAACCGTTAAACTAGAGTGTAACTACAGGTCAACATCCCACATACTTGCAACTGCGTCATATGTTATCAATCACAATAAGACTCGCTTAGAAAAAAAATTGTGGACAACAAACATTGAAGGGGAAAAGGTAAATCTAATAAAATTATGGGACGGAAAAGCTGAAGCAAGGTTCATAAGCGAACAGATATTAAAGCTCAATAAATACAGATTTAGTGACATTGCAGTGCTGGTAAGGGCCACTTTTCAAACTAGAGTTCTCGAAGAGTATTTTATAAAATATTCAATTCCCTACAAGATTATAAGTGGCGTAAAATTCTACGAACGTCAGGAAGTCAGGGATATAATTGCATATTTAAGACTCGTTACAAACAATAACGATGACTTAGCTTTCGAAAGGATCGTAAACCGGCCAAAAAGAAGCATAGGAGCTACAACTCTAAAGAAAATATACACGACTGCTCAGGATAACAAAATTTCTTTTTTTGAGGCAGCAAAAATATTAGTTAATAGTAATCAAGTAACCGAAAGAATTAAACTCTCACTAAATGATTTTTTAAATAAAATTAAAGCTTGGGAAGAAATAGTAAGCGTAAAACCACTGCATGAATTCGTTAAAATCGTAGCAAACCAATCAGGGTATATTGAAATGCTTGAAAATGAGGAGGTAACAGGCTTAGCACGAATAGAAAATGTCAAGGAGCTCATCTCATCTTTAAAAAATTTCGATAATGCCACAACTTTCTTGGAGCACATAAGTTTGGTGATGGAAGTGGATAATATGAATAACGATGACACCGTATATGTTATGACTCTTCATGCAGCCAAAGGACTTGAATTCCCGTGCGTGTTTCTACCTGGTTGGGAAGAGGGATTATTTCCTCATCAAAGATCTTTTGATGACAAAAGTGGTAAAGCTTTAGAAGAAGAAAGGAGACTCGCATATGTTGGCATAACCAGAGCCAAAGAAAGGTTAATCATTTCATGTGCAGATAGGAGGGAAATTAACAACCAGTGGCAACCGATGCGCACTTCTCGGTTCATTAAAGAATTGCCAAGAGAAAATGTTGAGGTAATTAAAAGCAACATTGCCTACTGTTGAAGCTATAATTGCAGATAAACATATCTTACAAATCTGAATTACTTTAACTATATGTTTCTCCTGGCAAAAATTCTGTAACCGTTCACACTTAATTCTTCAATCTCATACCAATTTCTATTACATAACAAACAAATAGACAATAGAAGTGAGAAGGTTATACTAAGGCAGTATAATGATGGAGTTTTGGAATGGCATTGGTATCAGGTTGCAATTTTAGCTTACATTGTGCCAATCTTTCTTCAATTGCTGCTCGCATAAATTCTGCCTGTCTTTTAGTTCTGCAGTGCACTATCGCATCATCCACATATCTTTCAAATGGTACTGTTGGGTGATTTTGTTTCATCCATATATCAAATGCATGGTGCATAAATATGTTTGAAATGATTGGGCTTATTGAACCTCCTTGCGGAACTCCTTTTTTCCCTAACTACCTTACTGCCATCTGCTTGCTGAATAGGGGATTTCATCCACCTTTCAACATACAGTATGACCCATTTGCAGTCTGTGTGCTTCTTGATAGCCTGCAGTGCTAAATTGTGGTCCAGATTGTCGAAAAATCCTGTAACATCAACAGCTTTCTTGGTAATCGTATCCTGTCTCCAATAAACAGCGGTTTTGCTATGTATCCTTGATCAGCAAAAACTTACGTAAAGTTGGAGCCTTGTATTTAGCTTGAGTGAAAAGATTTAGAGCACCATCACGATCTTGAACACTTGCACTATGAACATCAGCCGCAATAATTAAGCCCACTGTATCTACAACAATATGACGTTTTCTACCCTTTATTTTTTTTTCAGCATCATATCCTCTGGATCCCCTTTTTGAGTGGTTTTTACTGATTGACTGTCAATTATTCCTACTGAAGGTGTTTCATTTTTACCAAACATTTTTCTTACCTCTTTTACTAGCATATTATGTATTTTTTCCAATTTGCCATTACTACGTCACCTGAGAAAATAGTCATACACCGTCTTCCATGGAGGAAAATCTTTCGGCAGCATTCTCCATTGACAACCACCTCTCATTATATACCTTATTGCATTAATAATTGTTCTGATATTGTGCTTTCTTGGCCTCCCTATCTTTCCTTGTGCAACATGTGGCTCCAAAATTTCCCATTCCTTATCACTTATATCACTTGGATACAATTTTCCCTCCTATTTTTTACTTACACTATCATATTTTTTTCCTCATTCCTTTTCAAGACATACTCTTAGACAACTGGACGTCAAGCCTATCCTAGTGCTGCATATCAAGCTCATACTCAGTATGTAAATCTTTGACTAAAGCTACAGCGCATTCTTTTTGAACAATTATACTGATTTTGATTTCAGATGTTGTGATAGCAAGTATTTCTATCTTTTTTTCGCTTAAAACCTTGAGTGTGCGGTGCATCACTTCAGTGTTAGACATAACACCAATACCAATTATTGAAATTTTAGCTACATTATCGTTTATAGCATAATTTTCATTCTTATTCAGTAACTTTTCCATTAAATCAATATCAAATTTGGAGATAACAAAACTTGACCCATGTATCATATCAATTTTAACGTTTGCTCCTGCTATATCTCTTAAAGTACGCAAGTTATTTGCAAGGTTAGTGAAAGTTACAAGAGCTTCATTAGTGCTATAAGTTATTCCAGTAATTAAGTATCTCTCTAGTACATCCCTTTTGTGTAGCACTGTGGTGCCTTCTACTTCCTTAAAAGTGGATAGCACTTGCACTTTAATGTTATGTTTCATTGCAAGTTGTACTGAACGATTATGCAGTATTTTAGCACCAGATGACGACATTTCCAACATTTCATCGTAAGAGATAAATTTGAGCTTGCGTGCCTTTGGAACAATTCTCGGGTCTGCTGTATATATTCCATCAATATCAGTAAAAATTTCGCAAATTCTAACACCAAAGGCTACCGCGAAGGCAACTGCTGATATATCAGAGCCTCCTCTTCCAAAAGTAGTGATTCTATCATCATTTATACCCTGAAAACCAGCAATGATCGCAGCAGTATAACCCTCAGCAAAAGATCTTTTCACACGGTCAATCTTTATTGTTTTTATTTTAGACTCAGAATAAAAATCATCAGTTACAATTGGTAACTGCCAGGCAAGCCACGATTTAGCATTAACTCCGATCGATTGGAGAGTGATAGCTAATAGACCGCAAGAGATTTGTTCTCCTGCTGAAAGCATAACGTCATACTCTGATAACTCTTGTCTGCAACTTAAATTTGAGATTTGCCTAGCCTGAAAAGCCATTTGGTCAGTAAATCCTGCAACAGCAGATACAACAACGATTACATTACAACCTTTCTCAATATCGTTTTTTATCAAATTTGCAACTCGGTTTAAATCAGTTAGCGAAGTCCCACCAAATTTTTTTATGATTATTTTGTCCATAGTTACAATATAACTCTCTTCTGAAGAAAAACATAGTTTTTGTAGAGATAGCAGCTTGCAAGCCATTCAGAAAAGGGAAGATAAAACTATAAAAAACCATAGGCGCCAGTTGGTTTTTAGCTAAAGTCAAGTGTCTGGAATTTTAGGCATAGAATCCCCCATATGAACAAGATTCAGAAAAAATGCAACGCACATTGGGCAGAGATTAAGTATGCGTGTGCACCCACATACACTGAAGAAGATACGCCACATTTTTAACTGAAATTTAAATGAAAAGTCTGCAGACGGAGACAAATTTTGAGCTCGAGAAACATCTCTAATTGTCATTATAATGAGGTTTCAAGTATGCGGAAGTAATTTTTTTAGCTAAAGTCAAAATTTTCTACCATGACATGAGCCCACCACTAAGCAGCAGGAGACCTTGCATGACCTCCAAAAAATGCTTTTACTCTTTCAAGATAAGTAGGTGGTTCTGCAGGGATTTCTATATTATACATTGAATAATACACTGCTTCCTTTATACTATCATCTGTAACTAATTCCCTTAATTTTTGCTTTATGGCACCTCTTTGAATACTTTTTCCATACTCTTCGTAAAATTTTATGTAAAGCTCTTTAAAGACAAATTCTCTTATTTCTATTATTGATTGGTTAATGTTGCTCTTCACCTCATCGCTTATATTATTTTTATCCGCATAATCTTCGGAGTAAAAATCTTCAAACTTGTCTACCAAAATTTTTAATTTTTTATAATTGCAATATTCTTTTAAAAATCTTTCAGTAAATTTAGGTGTTAATACGTTCACTGCTCCATTTATTTGAACCAAGAAATTATTTTTCGCTTCAAGACAACTAAGCGAATAAATAATACGATCGAACATTCCCAGAGTACATAAACCAAGTCCATCCTTTAAATTCATTAGTAATAGTGAATTCACATCTGATTTTTGATTCTTAGCAGCAGTTGAAACTAAGTTTGCAGCTTGTGTGAGAGTTAGTCCAGTTTTTGATTCTTGCCAAGCTGCTTCATTGGAACCATTAAAGTTAAGATAAAGTTTTAATTGCTCTTTTTGCTCAGTTGTAAGCTCATCTGAATTATTTATGTAGTCTTCAAACTCTTTATTGAGTACATTTGGTTGAGTTCCAAATTTCTGTTTTAGTTCTTCAGCGCAGTTTATGACACTTTCCTCAAAACTTCTAGTATGAACACTTTGACTACCAGTGCCCACATCACTTACATTAAACAAAAAGCTTAGCTGCTTTACATTCAAACCCAAAGGTGAAAAGAGTTTTACTGATGGATATTTTATTAACTCAAGAAGTGCTACTGGAATTAGCAGTGCATAATTTAACAATAATAAACCAAAATTAAATATAAGAAACCCACGTAGAGCTGATACCTTTGATGCAATATACAAAAATGGAAGCTGTAGGTAATATATCAAGTGTATACTGAAGAATAAGATTTTGTCCTTTAATTTTATTGTTGGATCTTTATAAACCTCAAACAACATGCTATTGCTATCAATATTGTTGTTTTTAAAGGAGGTATAGTTGTTTATGATCTTCTCTTGCAAGGGAAGAAGCATTTTATTCAGGCAAATAAACGCAGCAATAACAATAAAACCTGTAGCCAAAAATGCTAGTGCAGGGCTAGAAGTGCTTGTAGATAAATAGGCATAAAGACCATCAACAATTAAGTTTTTGTATAATCTTTCAAAGGGACGAACTAGAATCGGGTCAAGGATATAGTTAACAAGAAGATTTAAATAATACACGAGAAACAAAAGTGCAACCAAAAATGCTTTTAATCTCGGATTCATAACCCCCTCTTAATAATCTGTTAATATAATCTATTTTAGGAATAAATTGAAAAAAATGCAAGTTTTTATGTTAAAAGATCAATTGAAATTTCTGAGTTTAGGGTATATTGTTAATCTATTTAGATAAGAATTATTGTGTCAAATAAAATAGGTTTTTGGGCTATTTTTGCCTTAGTGATTAGCAGCCAAATTGGCTCTGGAATTTTTATGCTTCCAATTAGCCTTGCTCCATATGGCATGTATAGCCTTATAAGCTGGATAATATCAGGGCTTGGTGCTATATCTCTTGCTTTAGTTTTTGCCTCACTCTGCGCAAAATTTCCGGAAACGGGTGGCCCTCACGTCTATGTAAAGCATGCTTTTGGCCCTGCTGCAGCTTTTTTTGTTGGTTGGACGTATTGGGTGATCTCATGGGTTAGCACAACAGCCGTAATAGTTGTGGGTGTTGGTTATCTTACACCATTTTTCCATGAAGATATTCAAAACGTACATCTGTTTTTAGAGATGTTATTACTTACAATTATTACACTAATAAATTTTAGAGGAGTAGCTACTGCTGGACGTGTTGAGTTTTTATTGACGGTGATAAAAATTTCTGTATTGCTTGTAATACCTATAGCAGCATTGTTTTTTTTTGATAGAAATAACTTCATCATAAGTGAAGAAATATCAAATCTTACAACATCGCAGATTCTTGCCCGTTCTACACTTATTACTCTATGGGGTTTTATTGGAGTTGAATTGGCAACAGCACCTGCAGGGTCAGTTGATAATCCAGCTAGAACAATACCAAGAGCTGTGGTACTTGGAACAATCTCTGTTGCTGTTGTGTATTTTATCAACAATCTTGCAATTATGGGATTAATAAATGGCAATGATTTAGCAAGTTCAAGAGCACCATATGTTGACGCAATAAAAATTATGGCCTCTGGCAATTGGCACTTGATTATTTCTATAACTGCGTTCATTTTTTGTGTTGGTACTTTAAACGCTTGGGTACTAGCTAGTGGACAAGTGGCCCTTGGCCTTGCAAAAGATAAACTGATGCCACAGTTTTTTGCTCAAAGAAACAAGCACGGTTCTCCTTTCTGGGGCATAACAACTAGCTCAGTTGGAACTGCAACTTTACTAATCCTCACTTCAAGCAACAATTTTGCTAAGCAGATCACATCAATTATCGACTTTTCTGTAGTTTCATTTTTATTTGTTTACCTTGCATGCAGTCTTGCTTTTCTCAAAGTTATTGTGCAAGAAAAGAGTTGTTACAAATTTTTAATTGGCAGTATAGCAACAACCTTTTGCTGCTGGGTAATATTTGAAACTTCTGTGAATACCTTGCTGATCGCAAGCTTATTCACTGCAAGTGGCGTACCTCTTTATTTATTTTGGTATCGCAGAGTTTCTGTATAGCAAATGTTATGTATCTGTTCAGCAGAGTGGCAAAATAAGGTAGACGAGAAAAGACAACTATAGGAAGAAATGGGTGTCATGCCAGTGCGTGACACTGGCATCCAGTTCTTTCGCGCAGTTCCATCAAAAACGTTGTAAAGGATTAATCGCTTTCGTGTTTACCAACTTAGTGCCCAATCTGGATCCCAGATACTGTCTCTGCTGTCAAACAAATTATCCAACAAAATTACAATTAAATGGTTGATTATTTTTAAGAATACCAAAAAAGACATGCATTAATTTTCGCATTAACGCAAGAACTATGACTTTTGGACATTTGCCTTTACTTGCTAGACGCTGACAAAACTTTTGAAAATGATTATTATGGTTTTTGACTACTATAGCTGGCATATAAAGAGCTTTTCGAATACGCTCAGATCCTATTTTGCATATGCAACTTCTCTTACTTACTGACGATCCCGATTGATAATGTCCTGGATTTAGACCAGCAAAAGCTGTAAATTGTTTAGCATTGTCAAAGTTATCAACTGATGGCATTTCTGCGACAACAGCAACAGCAGTAAGATATCCTATACCTTTTATAGTCTTAAGGTTTTCCACCATATTTTTTAGATGTGGATAGTTATTTATATGCTCATTAATTTCTTTTTCGAGAACAATAATTTGCTCCTCTATTGCCAAAATTACTTTAGATATAGCTTCTTTGCAACTGGAATGCATATTTTTGTTTTCCAAGCGATTTGTCTGTTGCACCTTATCATCTTTTAGCGATTGCATGCAACGGTAAAGCTCCCTCAAATGCCTCATTTCAGGTGCAATGGGCTTCCAAAGAGCAGGTTTGTTGGCGATACAAAATCTAGCTATCATAGCTGCATCTGATTTATCTGTCTTATTTCTGAGCAGCTCACTTTTGCCAAAAGCTTTCTGGGTTTACTATACTGACATTATGTCCTAAATCGTGCATAAAAGTAGCCAAATCTTCTCCATACCAACTAGTTGCTTCAAGACATAAATGAGTAAGATTTGCTCCATGGCCATTGCACCAAACTACAAGTTTTGCAAAACCATCTTGATTATTTTGAAAGACTTTGTGTCGTTTTTTACTGTCCACTAACAAACAAACATCAAATTTCTTTTTTGAAATATCCACACCCAAAATAGCATTTACTTGCATAAAATTGCCTCCAAGACTATAAATAAACTGAGAGTTTAGACTAACCTTGTAATACGGGATATAATTCCAAAAGATACTGTTCAGTCTTTAACTCTATGGGAGGGAAGCAAAATCTGGCTTAATGGCATTAGTGTCGCATCAGCTTCACCCTCCCTGTGAGGTATTTTAGCTCTAATGCCTCACATCATAAAGATACAAGTGTCACGCACTGGGATGACGAGAAAGGAGCACTGGAATTTTTGTTTCAATATTTGTACATGAGCCATGCATCTGAACAGATACAATGTTATAACTAGAGATAATTTTTAAATGATTGATATTTATGAACTACGACTTTTCTTGTTGTCCACTTGTTCAACATTACCCTTCTCAAGTTTACTATCTACTTCTTTTGTGTGTTCATCATCTATACTAGTTTCATCTTTTATCTTACTAGGGTAATCTTCCTGCGATTTTTTATATGCTTCCATGTTGTCATATATAGGGTTACTGATGATTTCTATTTTTTCAGGTGTGAAAATCCTTGCTAAAAATCTCCTTATTATTGGTATTGACCTTAAGAGATCTCTTAGCTTTGAAGATTCTTGTCTTTTGTTTAGAGACTGTTGGTCTATTTTAGAGGTTTTTACACCATACTTTTTATCATCAAAATTTATTGTAGGCTTTCTTTTATTCGAAAGAACACTTTGGGCCTTTGATCCATTGGTTCCTTCAGGACCTTGAGGTGTAGACATTGCAGGTTTAACCTTAGTTTCATCGTATTCCTTACTCATCTTTCATTTCATTATGTAATATTACTAATATTGCATAATAATAGCTAAATTACAATTAATTGCAAGGTAAAAATATTAAAACAATTGTAAATTTTGTCAGTAAAAATATAATAGAACTTTAAAATTAGAGGTTCATCTATATGAGATACAAAATTGCTGTTATTGGAGCAACCGGAAGAGTAGGGCGTGAGGTATTAAGCACGCTTGCTGAATTTCAAGATGAGGCGATAGATTGCGTTATTGCACTTGCATCGAAAAAATCAGAAGGGAAGAAGGTGAGCTTTGGTGACAAAGAGTTAACAGTTTTATGCCTTGAGGATTATGACTTCGTTGGAACTAATGTAGCCATTTTCTGTGCTGGATCTCATGTTTCTGAAGAGTATGTACCAATTGCAACACAGGCTGGATGCATCGTGATAGATAACAGTTCCCATTTTAGAATGAAAGAGGGTGTGCCACTCATTATTCCAGAGATTAATAAAGAAAAAATTATGGAATATAAAAACCACAACATAATATCCAATCCAAACTGTACTACAATACAGATGCTGCTAGTACTACATCTATTACACCAAAAAGCAAAAATAAAGAGAATCGTTGCTTCAACTTATCAATCAACTTCTGGTGCAGGCAAAGCAGCAATGGATGAGCTCTATGACCAGACAAAAAAAATCTTTATGAACGAAGCTAAAAAACCCAAGATATTCTCTAAGCAAATAGCATTCAATTGCATTCCCCATGTAGGAGAATTCATGGAAAATGGCTCTACAGAAGAGGAATGGAAAATGCAAGAGGAGACAAAAAAAATTTTAGAGGAAGATATAAAAGTTACTGCAACTTGTGTAAGGGTACCCGTCTTTATCGGTCACGCTATGGCAGTAAATGTGGAATTTGATCAACATATCACTGAAGAACAAGCTCGTGAAGTGCTAAGTGAAGCCGAAGATAGTGGAGTTTTAGTGTACAACAGGCGTGAAGATAGTGAATACATAACTCAAATTGATGTTGTACAGGAGAATGCTGTATATGTATCGCGTATTAGAAGAGACAATACTGTTGAGCACGGATTAAATATGTGGATAGTGGCTGACAACCTGCGCAAAGGCGCAGCATTAAATATAGTGCAGATTCTTGAGATTTTGATAAGAGAGCATTTGTCAATCAAGTGCATATAGAGCGCACGTACGTTGTAATTCGAAGGAAATTGTATATCACATGGCAGCGCGTGACGCTGGAATGGCTTTGTTGCATCGCTACTTATGAAAGGCTAACTATAATTAGGATTATAAGCAACTTATTGAAAATCTTGTTTTTTTTGCAATCAATCTGATCAAATTTAAGAATAGTAACTTGTTATTTATATTAATAAATTTAATTCTATTGAAAATAGCTAAAGCATTGAAATTCTTGAATTTTAGCCGGATTAGTGAGTGGTAGTGAAATTTCTTTTACTCAAATTTAGGTATTCACTGACCGTTCTTGTTATAAATACCAGAATAATAAGCTACTGATATTCTCCACCTTTTTTATCTTTAATCCATCATAGCTAGCGATGCAACAAAGCCGGCTGGATTCCAGTGTCAAGCACTGGAATGACACCATTTGCTGTGCAGTTTACCTTCAAAAATGAATGTTCGTACAGCTATGGAATAAATCGCGGTATGACGGTTCGCAGCGGTATAGTAACTCGTCACCCCGCTACTTGTTAGCGGCTGAGATACCGCGGCGGTATGACGTAGAAGCTATACTTTTATACTCACCAACTCAGTATCCAATCTGGATCCAAGTAGTCAAGCTATTCGGATGACACCCTCATAAAGTGAAATGAGATCCCGCTAACACGTAGCGGGATGACGAGAAAGGGGCTACTCGGATGACACCCTCATAAAGTGAAATGAGATCCCGCTAACACGTAGCGGGATGACGGGAAAAGAGGTACTGGGAGACATCCTTCCTGGTAGACCCAAATCACAATGTTCGCACAGTTGTGCGTCACGCGCTGCCGAACACTGTATGGTTATACAAGAAAAATTAAGGCTTAAAAGGAATTTTAAGTATCAGGACTCAAGGTTTTTATTCCTTCTTAATAAAACATAAAAAGCCCCTTTACCACCATGTTTTTTCGTAGCTTGTTGGTAGTATAGAACCATATGCTGGATTTTAGTGTCATTTAACCATTTATTTAAGTTACTCTTTATAGTGTCTGTTTTGTTTGTTGCACTGCCGTATCCCGTAATTATCAATAAACATCTATTTCCTGCTCGATAATTTTTGATAATAAAATCTATCAATTTACAGTAAGCATCCTCTATATTATAGCCATGCAAATCGAGCTTGTCGCTTATAAAATATTTACCCCTATCAATCTTTGATTTTGTGTTGTAGTCAAGACAAAATGATGAGTTACCATTATTGGTATTAAGAAAATTCCCTTGTAAGTCGGAGGTACCTTTATCAACCATAGACTTTATATTTACTTTATGATCAACTTTCAAAGTAACTTTTCCACATTTTATTGGCTTAACATTTTTTTGCCAATCCAACTCATCGTCCGACATAAACGCATTAATCGAATTGTATAATTTTACAACAATATTCAAACATAGTAAAATGTTGCTTATTCTATAAAAACCCGATTTTCAATAATACGATGAAATCGTCAAAAACTAATGAGAATTTTTGGCTGTATGGAAAGCACACCTGCATGTCAGCACTAAAGAATAAAAATAGGCGGTGTATAGAACTGTTAGTAACAGAAAATTTCTATAGAGAACACGAAAAAGAAATTAAGCAATATGCAAATAGTAAGGGCATTAAAGTTCGATTAGTAGAAAACAAAATACTTAATGACGTTTTACCCAAAGGTGCTAACCATCAAGGAATTGCTTTAAATGTTGCCCCTATTCTTTATAACTTAAGCATTGAAGAAATAGCTGAAAGCTCGAACGATAGCTCTACTATAGTCATTTTAGATCAAGTCACTGACACGCACAATATTGGGTCGATTTTAAGAACTTCAGCTTGTTTTAATGTCGACGCATTGGTTTTACCACATAACCATTCACCAAGTGAAAATGCATCTATTGCAAAAGCAGCAAGTGGAGCATTGGATATTGTCCCACTAATATACGTTACAAATATAGTAAAAACTATGCAGTATTTAAAAAAGGTCGGTTACTGGTGTTATGGGTTTGATTGCAATACTAAAGAAAATATGGATGGAATAAAGAGTTTTGAGAAAAAAAGAGTAATTATTTTTGGTTCCGAAGAGAAAGGAATGCGGAGGTTAGTTAAAGAAAACTGTGATTATCTTTTAAAAATACCAATGTCAAATGCAATTAACAGTTTAAATGTTTCAAATGCAGCAGCAATAGGCCTATATTCTATTTATATTAAAACAAATGCCAGCGCATAGCTGTTTATAATAAAAACACTTGATAAAAATATGGTTTTATATTATAATGTGTTAAGTAATGGACAAAAGGAGTTATATTATGTCTTATATGAGAAATGAACAGGATATTCGCTCTCAAGGCGTTTATTATAGTGCTGGGCTTAGAAGTTACTTAACTAAAGTATACAATTACATGGCTTTAGCTTTGGGCGTCACAGGACTTGTTGCATTTTTAACGGTGTTTTCTGGTCTTTTTCAGGTAATTCATTCTAATCCCGTTCTATCGCTTGTGGTAATGTTATCTCCGGTTGCATTGGTGTTCTACATGTCTTATAGAATTCAACACCTAAGTGCTCAGTCTGCCGTTACTATATTTTTCTCGTTCTCAGTGTTGATGGGGCTTTCCTTATCTTATATTTTTATAGTTTATACTGCAGAAAATATAGCAAGAGCGTTTTTCATTACATCAATTATGTTTGGCTCTATGGCTTTATATGGTAATACCACAAAAAGAGATCTTACAAGTATGGGCTCTTTCTTGATTATGGGAGTCTTGGGGATAATTATAGCATCCATAGTAAATTTATTCCTTGGAAGTAGTCCTCTCTACTTTGCAATATCGTTCATATCAGTAATAGTCTTTACCTTAATGACTGCGTATGATGCTCAAAGAATCAAGGACGTTTATTATAAATATAACGACGGATCAGAAGTCGCTACTACTAAATTGGCAATACTGGGTGCAACTGATCTTTATTTTAACTTTATTAACATATTTCTCAATCTACTCAGGTTACTTAACTTGTTCAATAATAGGGACTAGATGTTTTCCTTTTTAAGGAAAGGTAGTAAGAATTCTATAGTTTTCTTTCTAATATCTCTAGTTGTATTGATGTTATGTCTTGCATATGCATCGGTGCCTCTATATAGCATTTTTTGTAAAGCTACTGGGTATGGTGGCACAATAAGAAAAGTAACTAACACAACAACAAATATAACTAACCAAAAGATCAGGGTCCATTTCAATGCTGATATAATGTCCGATCTACCTTGGGAGTTTAAATCAGAAACTAACTACTTTGACGTAAACATAGGAGAACAAAGTTTAGCATTTTATTACGCAAAAAATCTATCTGATCAGCCTTCATTTGGTATGGCGGTGTATAATGTTACGCCTTTCAAAGCAGGTAAGTATTTCAATAAAGTTGCATGCTTTTGTTTTGAAGAGCAAATGTTGCTACCAAAACAAAAAGCAGCTATGCCCGTATCTTTCTATATAGATCCTGAGATAATGCTTGATAACAACACAAAAGATTTGAGCGAAATAACACTATCATACACGTTTTTTAAGCTTAAGTAACAGAATGTTTGCAAACCGTGTCATTTCAGTAATCAATAGGGTGTCATCCGAGTAGCTGACACTGGGATGACAAGAGGTAACGCAAGAAGTCTATTGATTGTGAAAACAATAACTTTGCAAAATATTAATTGTTAGATAACATAATCAAAGTTTTTGTCTTAATATTCATCATGGTTAGAGCTATACAAATAAAAAAAACTGGGGGACCAGAAGTATTAGAATTTGTAGATAAGAGTATAGGTGAGCCAAAAGGCGAGGAAGTCTTAGTGCGTCACACAACTATCGGCTTAAATCGTTATGATTTAGAGCACAGAAAAGGTACGCGCAAAATTAAAAATTTACCATCAGTGCTTGGGGTAGAAGCAGTGGGAGTTATTGAAAAGCTTGGTAAAAAAATCAGTGATGGGTTGAAGGTCGGAGATAGAGTTGGATATTGCACAGCTCCTCCAGGGGCATATTGTGAAAAGCGCATTATACACCAGAAATATCTGATAAAAATTCCAGATGACATATCTGATGAAGTTGCTGCTGCAGTGCTGTTTAAAGGTATGACAGCTCACTATTTAGTTAATCAATCTTATAAAGTTAGGCCTGGTGCTTTCGTGCTAGTTCATGGGGCTAATGGTGGTTTAGGACAAATAATATGCCAATGGGCAAAGGATAAAAAAGGTGTAGTGATAGGTTCTGTAAGCTCTGATGAAAAAATGAAGATAGCTTTACAAAGTAGCTGCACATACGCAATAAACTACAATGATAAAGACTTCGTTTCTAAAATTATGGAGATTACGCAAAACAGAGGAGTAGGTGCAGTATATGACCCCATAGGTTACGCTACAAGCAAGCTTTCTTTTGAATCTTTAGGCAGGTTCGGCATATACGTTTCCTATGGGCAGATATCAGGTAACGCTCCTATTAGTTTTTCTTTACTTAGTTCACGTTCGTTATTTGCAACTGGAACCTCAATATACCATTATAAGCATGATAGATTCACATTAGTGCTTACCACAATGGAAATCTTCGAGATGATAAGAAAAAAACTTTTAACTGTACGGATCAATAAAAAATATAAATTTGATGAAATAATTCAAGCACATCGTGATATGGAAAATAGAAAAGCGAGTGGGTTAAATATTATCAAAATCTCTTAAATAAATTAGTAATTTAAACTAACCATTCATTAAGTCATATCAACTAGAACTTCACATATTTAATTCTCCTTTTGGGGGAATTAAAAGCATATAGCTAAACTGACTTAGATTTACCGACAACCGTCATCCCGCTACGTGTTAGCGGAATCTATACCGCGAATAGACTTCTTGCATAACCCAAATTAAGTAGAAAAAGGTATCATCCGAGTAACTGACACTGGTTCCTTTATGACGGTAGTAGCCCCCCTTCTCCTGTCATTCCAGTGCTCCCTTTCTTGTCATCCAAGTAGCTGACACTGGGATGGCTTTGTTGCATCACACTTTATGAGATGGTGATTTATGGTAAATTCATGTAACTATCTCAAATT